>CALZIC010000274.1 GCA_945787285.1 uncultured Desulfuromonadales bacterium | reverse complement strand
GCCAGGCGGTTTTGCGGGTTGCTTTTGCGATAGGTTTCGATTTCGGTGGAGCAGACGATGCAGCTTCCGTCGTAGAATATTTCAAGAGGATACGAGGCGACCATGGGTCCTCCTTGTGATGGGAATTCTTACTTCTTAACTATATCACTGAAATTTGTCGGAAAAAATGGCCGGGATGCGAGGAAAAGCAGGATTGGTGGATGGACCTTCCCCGATTCCTGGTATACACTATTCGTTCGACTGGAATGATTGAGGAGGACGGCTTGCTGTTGGACGGGAGGCACGGGTTGAAAAACGAGGTATGGATCAAATTTCTAAATGGCAGTGAGACCCGCGGCTACCTGGCCAGGGAGTTCAGTCCGGAAGGTGAAGGGATCGACGTCTACCGCAAAGGGGAAGACCGGGCGGTTGCGTACCTGTTTTCCACCATCTGCTATATCAAGCTGTCGGGGGAACCGGATGCGGCCCCGCCTGCCGGCGAAGAGGGACTGTTCGAGGACGTGCGCACGGCCACCGGTGAAAAGTTTCACCTGCGCCTGAAAAAAAACAACGCCTTTTCCCAAGGTGTTTTCGCCTACCCCCTTGAGCCGACCGGGGGCTTCAACCGCTTTTTTTTCACCTGCAGTGGCTTGCGCCTGCAGCCGACCGATCGCCCCCTCGGCGAGGTGATGAAGCAGCAGGGGCTGATCGACGGCCGCGATCTGGACGAGGCCCTGGAGGTGCAGAGGCACCTGAGAAAACGGCGTGTCGGTGAAATCATTGCCCAGCAGACCGAGGTGACCCAGGAAGAGGTGGAAGGGGTCGTCGCCCAGGCCAGTAAAAACGGGCAGCGTACGCCCCAGGCCCGCATCGGCGATATTCTCATCGAGGCCGGCCTGGTCACGCGAAGGCAGGTGGAGGAGGCGATCGCCCAGCAGGATGCCGGAAAGCGCAGGCGCGTTGGAACGATCCTCGTTGAAAAAGGTCTGATCTCCGAAGATCAGCTGCTTACCGCCCTGGCGCGCAAGTTCGGCCTGCGGGTCATCGATCTCAGCGGCATCAACATCAAACCTGAGGTGGTCAGGCTTCTCTCCCGCGACCTGATCGAGCGGATGCAGGTGCTGCCGGTCGAGGCGACCGAAAGCCGGCTGGTGGTGGCCACTTCGACCCCGACCGATCCGACCATCAGCGAAAACCTGCGCTTTGCCACCAACCGCCGCATCGAACTGGTGGTCGCCAGCGCTGGTCAGATCGCGGAATACATCTCCAGTCTCTTTACCGAGTCCGAAGACTCGGTCGAGGAATTGATCCAGGACCTGGATGAATTCGATATCGAAGTGGTCGAAGAGCAGGAGCTGGAAAAGGTCACCGAGTCCGATTCAAAGGTTATTAACGTGGTCAACAAGATTCTCCTCGATGCCCACCGGCGAGGGGTTTCGGATATTCACTTCGAACCCGAAGGCGGATTTCTCCCCCTGCTGGTACGTTATCGCAAAGACGGCGAATGCTTTACGGTGCACAAGATCGCGGCCCAGTACAAGGCGGCCATGATTTCCCGTATAAAAATTATTTCCAAGCTCGATATCGCCGAACGCCGCCGGCCCCAGTCGGGAAAAATTCAACTCAAGCATGGCCGCGAGCGTATCGAGTTCCGCGTTGAAATCACCCCGACCATCGGCGGGCAGGAAGACGCCGTACTGCGCGTGTTGTCCTCCACCCGGATCTTCCCCCTCGACAAGCTCGGCTTCTCTCCCAAAAACCTCACCCGTTTCAAGGCCCTGGTGAAAAAGCCGTACGGCATCATTCTCTGCGTGGGGCCGACCGGGTCGGGGAAAACCACCAGTCTGCATTCGGCCATTGCCGAAATCAATACCGGCAACCGTAAAATCTGGACCGCGGAAGATCCGGTCGAAATCACCCAGCGCGGGCTGCGGCAGGTGCAGGTGAATGCCAAAATCGGTTTTACCTTTGAAGAGGCTCTGCGCTCTTTTCTGCGCGCAGACCCCGATGTCATCATGATCGGCGAAATGCGCGACCCGGTCACCGCCAAGGCCGCCATCGGCGCCTCGCTGACCGGCCACCTGGTCTTCAGCACCCTGCATACCAACAACGCGCCGGAAACGATTGTACGGCTGATCGAAATGGGGGAAGACCCGATCAACTTCGCCGACGCCATGCTCGGCATCATGGCCCAGCGCCTGGTGCGGCGCCTCTGCGAAGCCTGCAAGGAGCCGTATCATCCGGCCCGCGAGGAGTATGACGAACTGGTTCAATCCTACGGGGCCGAGGCGTTTGCAGCCGGCGGCCTGCCCGGCTATTCCCCCGACCTGACCCTGATGAAGGCGGTGGGGTGCCCGGAGTGCGAGGGGCTGGGGTTCAGCGGTCGTATCGCGATTCAGGAGCTGCTGGTCAACACGCCGGATATCCGCCGTGCCATCAAGGAGAGGGTGGGAATCGACGCCCTGACCGGGGTCGCCTGCGACCAGGGGATGGTGACCCTGCGTCAGGACGGCATCGAAAAGGTTTTTCTCGGCATCACCGATTTCAACCAGGTGAACCAGGTCTGTGTCTGAGCACCGGTAAGTGGTAGGGGGCTTCTTTCGAAGCGGGGGGGACTCTGCGGCCAGCGTTTTCTAAAAGATCGCCGCGAGCCGGTCGAACGATTTTCGCAGACGGATCGCCAGAGGGCGGCACATCCCCTTGAGCACGGTGAGGCCGAGCCTCGGGTTCTCCTGCAGCAGTTTCTCGTAATTCTCGCGGCTTAATAGAAAAAGGCGCGCCTCGTCGAGGCAGACAGCGCTCTGGGGGCGGGGGTGGTCGTCGAGCAGGCTCGACTGGCCAATGACCGCGCCCGCGCCGTAGACCCCGACCACGATCTGCTTTTCGGCAAACTCGGTCTGCTGTTTCTTTTCGAATCTTCCAGAGACGATGAAGGCCGCAAAGGCATCGCTGTCGCCCTCCATCCACAGTGTTTTACCGCGCTCGGCCCCGGCCGCTTCAAGGTACGGGACGAGCTCGCGCGCCTCATCTTGGTTGAGAAACGGAAACCGGCTCAACCCCGGCTCCAGGGCTGCGGCGTTTTCTTCGCTAAGCTTCCTCATCGGCCTCAGCTATCCTCTTTCAGCTGCTGAAGTTTCTCCTCCATTTTCGCCAGCAGACCACCGAAGCCGCCCTTCTTGATGATCTGCCCGTAGGTGCTGCGGTAGTTGTTGACGAAGCTTACCTTCTCGATCACCACGTCGTACACCTTCCAATCTTCCCCCGTCTGGGCCATCCTGTACGAAACCGGAATTTCGGCACTCTTGGTGATGATGAGGGTGTCGATGGAGGCCTTGTTCTTCTTGATGCGCTCCTTGACGAATTCGACCTTTTCATCGGTATAGGCCTCTATGTGGCCGAGGTAGTTTCTTTTGAGCAGTTCGGAGAAGAGGACGGTGAACTTTTCGCGTTCCTGCTGGGAGGCCTTTTTCCAGTTGACGGCGAGCACCCTCTGCGACATGGCTCGAAAGTCGAACCGCTCGCCAAGTTCCTGCGAGAGCATTTCCCTTCGCGCGTCGGATTCGAGGTCGGCGGTTTTTAGGATCTCCAGCACCTTGTCGATGGTGGCCTGGGCCTGGGCCATCGGCCCGGAAGAGGCCAGCGAACCCCCGGCGCAGGCAAGGAAGAAAAGGGTCAGGATAATGGTGCGAACCTTGGTCATAACAGTCGTCTCCATGGGTTGATTACTTCTCGATCTTTGCCGCCCGGTGCTGGGCATAGGCGTCACGGACGAACAGGTAGGGGTCGATTTCGTGCTTGACGATCCCTTCGTAGGTATCCTTGTCGAGCGACAGCTCGTTTTCCCTGTCGACGACCTTGGCGGCCAGGGACTCCATCGGTCTGAGAAAGTAGGGGATGGGGTCGAGATAGTAGTCGCCGATGCGGCCGACGCCGTCGCGCAGGTTGGTCGGCCCAAAGACCGGCAGCACCAGGTAGGCGCCGGAGCCGATGCCGTAACGGCCGAAGGTCTGCCCCAAATCTTCCTCTTTTTTCTCCAGCCCCCAGGAGGCGGCGGGATCGAACAGGCCGGCGATGCCGACCGTGCTGTTGATGACCAGGCGCCCGAGTTCGGTGCCGGCGTCCTTGAGCTTGAGCTGCAGCAGGCAGTTGGCGAAGCGTGCCGGGGTGGCGATATTGGAGAAGAGGTTGGAAACCGAAACCCTGGCCGGTTCGGGAACGACCCGGAAGCCTTTGGCCACCGGCTTGAACAGGTAGAAGTAGAGCTTGTCGTTGAACCAGAACAT
>CALZIC010000273.1 GCA_945787285.1 uncultured Desulfuromonadales bacterium | reverse complement strand
TGATGTTTCCCCAGAAGCCCCAGGGGAAGCGGCAGATTCCCGTTTCCCGGTCAAAGGTTTTGAATCTTGAGGGTTTTACCTTTTTGGCGTATTTGTGTAGCAGCACCGCTAACAAAAGGCACCCTATCCCCTTATAGAGCATCATCATTTCTTCAAAGTGAGTAAGTGGCCATGCAATGAAATAATAAATAGCCCCCAAATACAGTGGCCCGTACACCAATCCTAATGTTATTCTTTTATCACCCGGCGAGAGTTCCCGATACTGTTTGTCATCAAAAGGGGTGCTCGCCATATTAAAAAAGGGGCGCAGCACTCGTTTGGGCAGAATCTTGCCGGGAGGCTTCAGGCGTGATTTCGGTTTCTTTGTGTAAGGGGACATATCGACTATTCTTCCTGTTTGAAAATTGGTGTTTTATATGATGACTTCGACCCATGCATCCTGATCCCCTTCGGGCCGGGGCAAGCGGATTTCCCCATCGCCGTACAGGTCCATACTGACTTTGGCGACCACGGCATTAAGGGCCTGCCCGATCGGCTTGGTCACCTTGATGGTTCGAGGTCCGGAACCCTCGCCGGTGACGACATGAATCCCCTCATAGGTATTGAAACGCTTGCCACCACCGTATTCTTCCCAGAGTTCGACAACCAGAAGGCTCTTGTTGTCGAAATACATCGGAACCTGGATGGTGATTTCGGCGGTGCTTCGGCCTGCCGTAACTTTGCGGGTCAGGTCGACGCTGGGCGTGTAAATGGCCTCCATCAGGGACATATAGGAACTGTTCGGGGTTTCGTACCAGCGGCCGAACTTGTCCTGGGGATCGGAGCCCGGCTGATGCCCGGCAAAGCGCCCTGAACTGTTCATCAGCACATCAAAGGCGAAAGGCTGCCCCACTTTGCCGATGTGGCGTACATTGCCTCCTTCTGTTTTCAGGTAGACATTTCCATTCTCGTCTCCTTGCAGGCGGCCTGCATTCCTGGGCTGAAAGTCGACCAGAATCCCATCCGGGTTGACGCGCAGGGTCGACCAGCATTTCTCGGTCCAGACGCGGTGACCATCCCAGTCTCCGCCGACCTCCACCCGGTCGTGGGCCAGTTCGTCTGGAATGCCGAGACTGAAAGGCCCGTTGGTCAGCCATTCTTCCAATGGCGTGTCATCAGTATAGACCCAGGTCAGCAGAGCGGCGCCTGACAGGACAACCCCGAGGCCGACCCAGGCCCAGGGGCCACCGGTGATGGTCGCTGCAAGAGAAGCTTCGCCCGCCAGACCGAATGACACCAGAAAGCCGGAGATTTCTGCTACGGTCCCAATGGCAAAACCGGCGGCCATGGTTCCATGGGAGATAGCCGAATCGTCTCCTTGGCTCATGTTTTCAGCCATATCCTCAAGGGAAAGGATGCAACTGTAGGCCCCTGCGACTGCGCCAAGACCGCGCGCAAAACTCCGGGCATTGAGTATTTTTTCAGCCAACTGGGGGTTAGTTTTCATTATTTTGGCCACAGCAAGACCAGTATCCCGGGTGGCCAACCGTTCCACATGTAGCTCTCTAACGTTCAGAGCCAACGCTCCCAGGTCAAGGATGGCACTTCTAAGATCAGCCCAAGCTCGATCTGTATTATCTTTCCCCCATTGCGCCAAAATGGTCTGCCCCGCATTCTTCAAATTCCACGATTCAAACATGAAGGCCAGAGGCAGAATGGCCTTGGTGTAAGCCCCCTTGTCGTACGCCTTTCTGGCCGTCCAGTGAATCTTTGAGGCCTCTTCGCAGACGATCGTGCGCATTTTGGCCAGACGCCAATCAGTGCTATGGCGCTTTCTCGCCCAGCCGCGAGAACTGAAGGCTTTGCCCTTGCGATAAGCCTCGACGGACGGCGCCCCAACCAGGGCATTCTTAGGGTTGTAGACCTCTATGGTATCGAGCTTTCCACCTTGGAGGGTGACGTTATCATAGCCGCTGAAATTGTTGATTTCCGCTTTGGAGACCTTGATGTCACTCTCCTTGACCTCAAGGATCTTGACCTTATACTCCGTCCCGTCTTTCAGACGGATGATGTCGCCGGGCTGGGGCGGCTTTCCGGCTTTGTGGACGACCTTGACTTCAAACTCTTCCTTATAAAGATCCTTTGTGCTCTCGACAAAGCCCTCCACCAGCAGGGTGGCCCGTCGTAATACTTGTAACACGGGGGAGCCATCGGCCTCCTCCTGGCCCTCCGCCGTATTATCTGCTGATTCGGATGTTGCATAATCCGAGGGTGTGCCGTCCTTATTCAGGACGAGGTTTTTGGGCAGCACCTCGTCCTCTGCGAATTCGCCAGCCAGGTATTGATCCACAGTCGAATCACGGAAGGCAAAATTCCCCACGCCGGTGGCACGGACCAGTCGAAGAACACTTTCTTTGACGAAATCTTCCTCAGGAATGTCAGCCGCACGGGAAAATTGGCAGCAGAAATCGACGATGCCCCGCGCTTCTTCGACGGTGGCGATCTGCGCCAGCTGCGGGTTAAATTCAGGGGCATGAAGAGCCAACGGGCTAAGGTCTGGGATTCCCTTGTCTTTTCCATTTAGCGGTTTTGGAAAGAGACGCGCATGCAAGGGGTGTTGATTCTCTGGGTTGGCAAGCTTCACCAAGAAACGGGCCCCCGGGTCATCCCTGGTCAGGGTGGCAGAATTCGGCGGATCAGCCTCGAGGGGAGAATCGCCGGTATATTCATGATCCCCCAGTCGGGCAATCAGATTTTCGGCCGTCCGCCAGGCTTTAATGTTTGGTGAAGAGTAGCCAGCCCTGCCAGAACCGGAAGGTCCGGCCAGGGTGAAATAATCGTCAAACGCCTGGATGAACGTGTACATTTCCTCGAAATGCGGCGTGTCCAGAAAATCGACCAGAGCCTGCTTGGCGTATCTGATCCTTTCGCGAATTTCCGCACGTTTAACCGTCCCCAAGGCCTTGTCGATATCGGTCTTGCTCAGCTTTCGTTGCCATTGAAGCCGTTGAATTTTGGCCTTTTCCCATTGCCGCTTGCCTCCCTGGCGCGGATCGGAAACCCCATCCGGTTCAAATTCGGGAATTTTTCCGAAAAAATACTTGTTGGCCAGAAGCGCCGAATCGTACCAGGGATAAAAGGGGTATTCCTTGGGGTCCACTTTCTTGGGATTTGGGTTACTCAAATTCTCAAGCAGCTCGTCCATCTCCCCCCAGGCCGCCTGATAATTCCCTGCCAGTTCTCGCGCCACCCCCAGCGGATCGTACAAAAACACCACCGGCAGCTCGCTCTTCTCATGCAGCCTGAGCGAATAGATATCCGCGGTGACGTTATTGACGCTCTGGATGTGTTCTCCATCCCCTTCCGCCATCCATTGGGTCAGGCCGGCGGAAATGCGCTGCATCCGCTCGCTGCGGTTCTTTTCCGCTTCGCCTTCTGACACCAGGGGCATCGGGGTGTCTGATTTCAGGCGGGGCTCTTCTTTTTCGTCGGGATTCATCCCCCCCATGGCGTTGATGCGCGCCCAGCTCCACTGAACCTCCGAATAGGCGACCTGTACGGTCTGGAGTCCTCCGTTGACTTTGTAGGGGACGATGACGCGGGAGTCGTTCTGGCCCGATGCCGAGCGAACATCCTGTCCCTGAAAAACCTGCAGGTTGACGTCCTTCATCGTCCCTTGCGAGAAAACCTGCAGCTCGCGCCACAGGTAGCCGTTTCTGAATATGTACAGCCATCCTTCCCTCAGGTCGGCGGCCTGCTGTTTGTCCGGCTGCGCAGTGATGTAACGCTTGGGAATGATGGGGATGAAGAAATGGTCAAACGCTTCGGGGTTCTCCGGCCTCGGGGTGTCGTTGGGCACGGTGGGAAGACCATAGCCGAGGGGGATGACGATATACTCTTTCTTGTCTTTGTCGACGTCTGCAAAGCGCTCGTCCGCAAGAACCAGGAAGAGTCTTTTCTTCCCCGGCATCTCCGAACGGGTCACCAGTTCGCGGTGGCGCTCCTTGCGGTTTTCTCCATCGACGTATTGACTGACTTGCCAGTGGTGCTGGGGGAGGTTCCGGCTCATGCGTCATCCTCCAACGTGAACTGCCCCTTGAGCAGGCTCGTGTCATACCCTGTATGCCCAACATCGAGCCGCTCCGGCAACTCCGTCGCCGCCTGTTCCTCAGCCCCCTCAATCACCCCTTGGGGCGGCGCTCCGGCTCCGGGCTGCGCTAGCGGCATCGGCGCGGTGTTCTTGTTGTTGGAGACCATCATATCGCCCTGGCGCGCTGCGGGTACACCTTCGATCATGACATTGGGCGAGGCG
>CALZIC010000272.1 GCA_945787285.1 uncultured Desulfuromonadales bacterium | reverse complement strand
TGCTGCAGCAGGGTGTTGAGCCAGCCGTAGAAGTTGTCTTCGAGCCGGGTCTCATCCACGGCTTCCTCGCCAAGCATCGCCTTGAGCTTGGTGGTTGCGGCCTGAATCGACGATTCGAGCAGCGCCTGGAAAGACTTTTTGGAGAAGGTATTGGTATCCTTGGCCTCGGCGGCGATGGGGCGCAGATCGGTGATGATCTGATCGTAGACCAGATCGAATATGATGACGTTCTGGCACTCCTGAATCATTCCCTCGCGGAAATCAGGCAGAGTGATCACGTCGAGAACGGTCATCTCAGAGGCCTCGGAGGCCTTGCTGGCAGCCGGCGTGGAGCTGAGATGCTTGATCAGCGCAATAAAGTTGTTCTGGCTCCCCGCCTTCCAGAGGTTGTGCAGGTGAAAGCCGTAGGTGAGGTAGGTGGTGCGCTGGGCTTTGGCAAAATTCTCGCTCGGATCGCCGAGGATCAGTTTGGAGAGGCGTCCACGCTGCTCGCCCGAATGCTCCTTGCTGTCGAGATAGGTCTTGTAGCTTTTGGCCAGAAGGTCGTCGTAACGGATGTGCAGAGGGTTTTCCAGCCAGTTGGCAAAGGCGCTGGCCAACTCTTCCTGAACCCGCTTCGACAAGTCTCCCTTGGGGGTGACCAGGTTGGTTGAGCGGCTGTAATTGGCCGAAGAGGTCGACTGGATACGTCCCCGCAGACTGAGGTAGCGCAGATAGCGGTAGGTGATGCCGAAGACGCTGAAGTATTCCGTCGGATGGTGGGTCAATGAAAGAGCCGAGAGGCTTTCAAGGACCTTGAGCTTTTCCGACGGATTGATGTAACGGTTCAAGCTGGCCCGGTAGTGATCCACAACACCATCGGTTTCTTTGACGAAGGAGACGGCACGGTTCTCGATGGCGGTCACCGCGGAGACAATCGCATTACGCAGGTTCTCGAGCTGGGGACCCTTTTCGCCGGGCACGTAGTCGATAATCCCGTCAACGAAGTCCTGCTGGTAGAGTTCATACGCGCTGACACCGACGTATTTGGCGCACTCCTGCCAGCTGAGATCGAAACTGCGGGCGATGGCAGCCAGGCCCTTGGGTTGAATGGTATTGAAAACGCCGTCGCGGACCGAGAGTATAATGTTGGTTGTGGCCAGAGGGATGGCGCCGCCCGAATAGCCGTTGCCGAGAATAATCCCCACCGACGGGACGTTGAGATTGGCCATCTCGGAGATGAAGTGGGAAATCGAATGGGCCTGGTTGTCGGCGTTCGCCGCCTCACCGGCATCGGCGCCAGGGGTGTCGATAAAGGTGATGACCGGTACTGCATAACGTTCGTATTTGCGAACGATTTCGATGGCCTTGCGGTGGTGCTCAGGGCCCCAGACGCCATTCTTGGAGTTGCGCTCCTGGCCCAGCAGGCAGAGCCGGCGCTGGCGGCCATGAAAATCAAACTCGGCCTCGACGCAGAGCAAAGGCCCGAAAGAGATTTCGTCGACTATTTTAAGTTTCAGTTGCTTGAGAATGGCCTTGAAACCAGTGCGGTTTTTTTGCTCGGACGGTTCGACGGTTTCACGGATATAGGCGTCGACATCCAGAGCCTTTAAGCGCGTAGTGGTCTCTTCGATGGTGCGATGATCGACGAGTCCCGCCAGGGCTAATTCCACCTCTTGCTTCTGGCGGTCTCGATTCGATTGGCTGACTCCCTTGAGCAAGGAGAAGTCCGAGGCGAGGTGTTCGGCAAGTTCAAAAAAACGGTCGATGGTTGGTGCATTAGACATAGTACGTTCTCTCACGAAATCGGAAAAAGTGGAGCCCCAAAGACTTGGGTTCACAGATGACCTTCCCTGACACAAAGAAAATTCTAAGGTTTTTATCGAAGAATTTTCTACGGGCAAAGCCATCGAGAAAGCTCAGGATCAATTGGTTGCTACTGGATAAAGTTCGGCAATGACAGATGAGCGTCATCTCAATAAATCCCACAAGGGACAAAGCCTATCCTGTGTCTCGGATATTTCAAGGGCATTGAAAAATTATTCTTTTTAAATCATTTGTTTCTAAGAAACTCATGGCCAGGAGCCTGACGGGTTTGCCGGCCGAAACGAAAAAATGTATGTTCGAGACAAGATTTTCGCGAATTAGATAACGAATAACAGGGCCATTTGTCGAAAAATCCTCGTAGATATGGGCCGAACCGACGATTTTTGCAGTCGTTTACGGCAAGTCCGCCAGTCTCCTGGCAAAGCCCCTAAGAGCAAAGGGAACCGGCTTCCATCCGGAAAAGTGCTCGTCCTACATTGAACGTTGCACCAACCCCATCCCTAGCTTGAGGATGGGAATTGTCTGGATGCATGTCAGCCAATACCGACGTGCCCGCCAGGGACTTTTAAAGTCATTTTGAATGAGTTCCAGGGGTAATTGTCGTCTTTGACAAGGGCAAAAGCAGAGAGGAATTCCTGTTGGAGAAGTTTCTTACGTCATGTTGAGGATCTAGTGGCCTGTTTGGTTAATCGTGTCAGTTAATTCTGAGTCATTTTGGTTGCTGTCAAGGCGTTGCCGACGCAGGCCTAGCCTTACGTTAAGTCAAGGAGGCACAACGAAGACAGGAGCCAAAAGGGCCGGAATTATAGGACACGATTAACCGGACAGTCCACTAGCTTGCATGGTGGGGTGAGGACCTCCATCGATTCTCCGCGCTGAAGCAGCATGACCGCTTCCCGCCACCGGCCGGCGCGGGAGCTCCGGCCCTTTGACGATGGGCTGGTCTGAGTTGTCGTTTTATACTGACTTTTTTAGGTTTCATGCGCGGTCCTCCCCGGGAGGTAAAATAGCCTTACCCTATCTCCACGTTTGCAGGGAGCACCTTGTAGCAGGAATCACGAGAAGGTGTATACTAATATCTGTCTTCATTTTAAATAAATAATCTTTCAGGACAAAAAGTGGAGAAGTCCGATTTTGCGTCACTTTCTCTCTCTACACGAGGGGTTAGAACTGCATAATCCTATAATTCCAAGAACTTCGGAGCTGCGACAGGACCGGGTACAAAAACGATGTTTTTAATTTCATCCAGGCTGGAGCCGATGGGGGTTCTTGTGCTTTATTGCCAATGATCACCGCATTTCTGTGAACCATGGACATACTCCCTCCCCGGGATGCCGCTTTCCCCCTGGGCTTCCGGAGTCACAAAAAAGGCCGGCTCTCCCCACCAGGGGGAGAGCCGGCCTTTTAATTCTGCAAACGATCGCTGAGTGTCAGGCGAGCAATAACGAATCCATTAATGCGCATCAAAACCACGAGGGCTTTTTTGTCTGGAAGATCACGATACGAAGACAGGCCCCCGACTCGACGCCCCTGTTTTGAATTGACGACATTTTGCGTTCGGGTCGCCCTTTTTCAACGCCTCCCCATCAGGCCGGCACCACGCAGGAGAACGCCCCCTTGAGGGCCGTCTTGAAGCAGCCGTTGCATGAGATGCAGGTCGACTTTTCACTTCCGCCCCCCTTTTCCCAGATTTTGGGCAGATCGGGTTCCCGGACCAGGGGACGCGAAATAGAGATGTAATCGGCCTGACCGGTGCGCAGCAGGCCGGAGGCCACATGGTGGCTGCGCACTCCGCCGACCACCATCACCGGGCATTGCACCTGCTGCTTGATGACTCTCGAGTAGACCGCGTTATAGGCAATTTCGCCGCCCGACTCGCTGGCCGGGCGCACCGGGCTGCGAGCCCCCGAGGCCGGTGTGCCGCCGCTGACTTCGATGGCGGCGACACCGGCGCTGTCGAGCCATCGAGCGACCATCACCGCCTCGTCGATGCCCAGACCGCCTTCGAGGTTGTCGCTGCCGTTGAGCTTGACCAGCACCGGAAAATCGGCACCAACCGCGTTCTTGACCTCAGATAGAACTTCGCGCAGAAACCGGCTGCGCCCCTCGAGGTCGCCGCCGTACTCGTCCTGGCGACGATTGGTGTGGGGGGAGAGGAACTGGTTGATCAGGTAGCCGTGACCGGCCAACAGCTGAACCGCATCGAAACCGTAGTCCCTGGCTCGCCTTGCCGCCGAGGCAAACGCCGCCACTGTCCGTTCAATGTCTTCCCGGGTCATCTCCCTGGGGTGCTCAGGGTACTGCTTGACCTGCACGGCAGATGGGGCCAGGGGCTGCCCTCCGCAGAGGGCCGAGCGGGCCTGGCCGCCGCCATGAGAGAGCTGCAGACAGAGGGCCCCTCCTGCCTGATGCACAGCCTGCACCAGCTCTCTCATTTCAGAGGCAAACCCGTCATGATGGATGCCCATGCATCCCGGCAGGGGGCGGCCGTCGGCGGC
>CALZIC010000271.1 GCA_945787285.1 uncultured Desulfuromonadales bacterium | reverse complement strand
CGTCTTCTGCTTCGCCTCGCCGTTCTTCGAAAAACCGCTGCCGCCGCGCCTGCTTCACCCGCGTCGTATTTTCGACGGCGTGGTCGAAGGGGTCGAGCATGGTGGCAACAAGAGCGGCATCCCTACCATTAACGGCTCGATCGTGTTCGACGAGCGTTTTGCCGGCAAGCCCCTGGTCTACTGCGGTACCGCCGCCATTATGCCGAGAAAACTGCACGGCAAGCAGTCCCATGACAAAAAGGTTCTGGTTGGCGACCACATCGTCATGTGCGGTGGGCGTATCGGCAAGGACGGCATTCACGGCGCGACCTTCTCCTCCGAGGAGCTGCATGAGGGCTCTCCGGTCACCGCGGTACAGATCGGCGACCCGATCACCCAGAAGCGCATGTTCGACTTTCTCGCCATTGCCCGCGACCGTGGTCTGTACAATTCGATCACCGACAATGGCGCCGGCGGGCTCTCCTCGTCGGTGGGTGAGATGGCCGAAGACACCGGCGGGTTCGAAATGCACCTCGATCGCGCTCCCCTCAAGTACCCGGGACTGCAGCCCTGGGAGATTCTCATTTCCGAGGCGCAGGAGCGCATGACCCTGGCGGTCCCCTCCGATAAGATCGATGCCTTCATCCAGCTGGCCAAAGAGATGGACGTCGAGGCGAGCGACCTCGGACATTTCACCGACTCCGGGTTTTTCCACTGCCTGTACGAAGGAAAGACCGTCTCCTACGTCTCCATGGAGTTTGTCCATGAAGGGGTGCCGCAGATGGTCATCCCCGCCAAGTGGGAGCCGAAGGCCCTGGTTGAGCCGGATACTGCCGGGCAGAACCTCGGAGAAACCCTCAAGGCCCTCCTTGGCCGGCTGAATGTCTGTTCCAAGGAAAGCGTGGTGCGCCGCTACGATCACGAGGTTCAGGCCGGCACCGTCATCAAGCCGATGGTCGGTGTGGCCAACGACGGTCCCTCGGACGCCGCCGTTTACCGTCCGCTGTTCGACTCCTTCGAAGGGGTGGTCGTCTCTCACGGCATCTGCCCCAACTACTCGGATATCGATACCTACCACATGATGGCCTGCGCCATCGACGAAGGGCTGCGCAACTTCGTGGCGGTTGGCGGCAACATCGGGCATGTGGCCGGCCTCGACAACTTTTGCTGGTGCGATCCGGTCAAGAGCGACAAGACCCCCGACGGCGAATACAAGGCGGCCCAGCTGGTGCGCGCCAACAAGGCGCTTTACGACTACTGTGTCGGGTTCGGCGTGCCGTTGATCTCGGGCAAGGACTCGATGAAAAACGACTACCAGATCGGCGACACCAAGATCTCCATTCCGCCGACCGTCCTCTTTTCGGTCATCGGCAAGATCGGCGACGTGCGCAAGGCGGTATCGATGGACGTCAAGCGCCCCGGCGATCTGGTCTACCTCCTCGGCGTCACTCGCGATGAGTGCGGCGGTTCGGAATACTACGCCCAGCTCGGCGAGCTCGGCAGCAACGTTCCCAAGGTCGACGTGGCCTATGCCCTGAAGCTCTACAAGACCCTCAACGCCGCGCAGGAGCAGGGGCTGGTGCGCTCGTGCCACGACCTCTCCGACGGTGGGCTCGGTGTAGCCGCGGCCGAAAAGGCTTTCGCCGGCGGTTACGGCATCGAGCTCGATTTGGACAAGGTGATCACCGACGGCGTGCTTGCCGCCGACAAGGTCCTTTTTTCCGAATCCCAGAGCCGGCTTCTCCTCACTGTCCGAGCCGAGAACCGCGAGGCTTTCGAGGCCCATTTCGCCGGTCAGGACGCCGCGCTCCTCGGCGAGGTCACCGAGCGGGCCTCGGTTCGCGTGATGCAGGGCGGACAGATGCTGATCGATACCGATATCAACGAACTTAAAGAGGCGTGGCAGGCGCCTTTGAGGGAGCTGTAAGGATGGCTAAAGAGGTTAAATCTATCGTTATTACCGGCAACGGCACCAACTGCGAGCGGGAAGTGGCCAACGCCTGCCGTCTCGCCGGCTCCGACGTGACCGATATCGTCCATATATCCGAGCTGTTGACCGGCCGGGTGCGCCTCGACGACTACCATTTTCTCAACCTCGCCGGCGGGTTCCTCGATGGCGACGACCTCGGCAGCGCCAAGGCCGGCGCCAACCGCCTGCTTCATGCCGCCGTGGCCGGCAGCGACGAGCGGCTGGCCGATCAGCTGCAGCGTTTCATTGCCGACGGCAAGTTGATCATGGGGGTCTGCAACGGATTTCAGCTGATGGTCAAGATGGGGCTGCTCCCCGGCCTCGGCGGTGACTTCCAGACTCAGACCACCACCCTGACCCACAACGCCAGCGGCCGTTTCGAAGACCGCTGGACTTACCTCAAGGTCGATCCCGCCTCGCCCTGCGTCTACACCCGCGGGTTTGAAGGGGTCTACCTCCCGGTACGTCACGGCGAAGGCAAGTTCGTCGTGACCGACGAGGCGGTTCTCGGGCAGATCGAGGACAAAAAGCTCGCCGTTCTGCGCTATTCGCATGCCGATTATGCCGAAGCGACCATGGAGTACCCGGCCAATCCCAATGGCTCGATCAATGCTATTGCCGGCGTCTGTGACGAGAGCGGTCGCCTGTTCGGCCTGATGCCTCACCCCGAAGCCTATGTGCACCGGACCCATCATCCCCGCTGGACCCGCGAGGAAGAGCTCCCCGAAGAAGGGATGGGGCTCTGGCTCTACCAGAACGCGGTGCGGTTCATTCGCGACGAACTCCTCTGAGGTGGGTATCTTTTTAAATCCCCCCTATGATATTCTTGGCGACTGAAGCCAAAGACGGTTTTCGTCTATACTGAACCAAGCAAAAGGAGTCATCCGTACGCATGTTCGATAAATTCAACGACGAATGCGGCGTCTTCGGGATTTACGGTCATCCCGAAGCTGCTAACCTTACTTATCTGGGTCTTTACGCACTGCAGCATCGCGGTCAGGAAAGTTGCGGCATAGTCGCCTCCGACGGCATTAATCTTCGTGCTCACAAGGGCATGGGGCTGGTCGCCGACGTTTTCAAGCAGGACACGGTTTTTGATCATATCCCCGGCAAGAGCGCCATCGGTCACGTGCGCTATTCGACGGCGGGGGGCAACGATGTTAAGAACTGTCAGCCGATTCATGTCGATTACCATCGCGGCAGCATCGCCGTGGCCCACAATGGCAACCTGGTCAACGCCCAGGAAACGCGGAACGAACTCGAACGCAAGGGGTCGATCTTTTCCACCATCGCCGACACCGAGGTCATTATTCACCTGTTGGCTCGGGCCGAATGCGACTCTCTCACCGATCGCGTCGCCGAGGCTCTAACCCAGGTCAAAGGTGCCTACAGCCTGGTCTTTCTGACCGAAACCCGCATGGTGGCTGTTCGCGACCCCAGCGGCTTTCGCCCCCTGGTACTCGGCAAACTCGACGGAGCCTATGTCGTCGCCTCAGAAACCTGCGCCCTCGATCTGATCGAAGCCGAATATATCCGTGAAATCGACCCGGGAGAGATGATCCTGGTCGATAAGTCCGGGCTGCACTCCTTTCGCCCCTTTCCTGAAACCAAGCCGTCTCCCTGTATTTTCGAGCATATCTACTTCGCTCGCCCCGACAGCACGGTTTTCGGCCGGCAGGTGTATCTGGCGCGCAAGGAATTCGGCCGGCAGCTGGCGCGGGAACATGCCGTTGACGCCGACCTGGTCATTCCCATTCCCGACTCGGGGGTCCCTGCGGCCATCGGTTACGCCGAAGAATCGGGCATCCCCTTCGAGCTCGGCCTGATCCGCAATCATTACGTCGGGCGTACCTTCATCGAGCCCCAGCAGTCGATCCGCCATTTCGGCGTCAAGGTCAAGCTCAACCCGGTACGGGAAATCATCGAAGGGAAGCGGATTGTCGTCATTGACGACTCCATCGTTCGCGGCACCACCGCCCGCAAGATCATCAAGATGATTCGCAATGCCGGCGCCCGCGAGGTGCATGTGAGAATCTCCTGTCCTCCCACCAGCTTTCCGTGTTACTACGGGATCAATACCCCAACCCGCAAAGAACTGATTTCTTCCTCCCACACGGTCGAGGAGATCAATCGCTACATCACCTCCGACACCCTCGGTTACCTGTCCCTCGAGGGGCTGCATGCCACGGCGGGCGCCCCCCTGTGCAATGGCCGCCATTTCTGCGACGCCTGCTTCAGCGGCGATTACCCGGTACGGTTTCCCCGGCTCAAGTCGGACAGCCAGATGGGCCTCTTTTAAATAGTCGAATTCGAGAGTTCTGAATAAATTGACCCTGTGGAGAAAACAGTTATGACTCAGGCG
>CALZIC010000270.1 GCA_945787285.1 uncultured Desulfuromonadales bacterium | reverse complement strand
GCCTCTTTTTCGGTATCGGTGACAATGGTTTCGACCTCGCGGACGCGGGCCATGAGAAAGCGGATATGGGCCCGGCCGTCCCCGGCTTCGGAAAAGTAGCTGCGCAGGCGGTTACGCAGGTGCTTGGCTTTTCCGACATACAACGTGACCCCGTCCTCGCCCTTCATGAGGTACACCCCGGGGGTGGCGGGAAATTTTTTCAGATCGATCTCTTTCACGAACCGTTACCGATTTGTCAGTGAGAAGAAGAGAGAGGGCATTGACCCGTTGGAAGTATGCACGGGAAACAGGGTTTTATCAAAAAAAGCCGGGGCAGGCCCCGGCTTTTTCAACTCACAATTAGATGTCCTGATCACTCCGACAGTCCGAGGTGATCGGATTCAATCTCGATAAAGGCCTCCATGACCTGCTTTACCCGCTCTTCGACCGCTTCTTCGAGGAACTTGGTATAGAGCTTGACGGCCCGGGCTTCGCGCTTGTGCGATTCGGCCAGATTCTCCTTGTGCGACGGAGAGCACTCGCCCGGCTCATAAAGCTCTTCCGGTTTGGAAGCGCCGAGGATCTTGCAGATCACCGAAGCGTGCTCGGCTTCGACCTTGGCCAGAGCCGAAAAGAGCGCCCGCCCCTCTTCGGTGTCGGCGACCTGGGCGGCACCGCGATAAAAGGTGCTGTTGCCGACTTCCAGCTCCAGCGCCCGTTCCATATTCTCGCGGCTTTTTTTGGAGAGCTCGCCGAGCGGCACCGGAGAATATTCGGCAGCGGCGACCATATGGCGGCGATGCGCCCCGCAGAACGGGCAGTGAGTCGGCGCCTCGAGACCAAGGTAGGGGTCGCAGCAGATGCGGCATCGATAAACATTCATGAAAATATCTCTCCTGTTGAGCCCGGGTCATTCATGATGCTTTGTCGCGAAACCGTCAAGTGCGCGTTAGATCTCGCCAAGCACAGCGCCGCGCGCAGCAGGCGTACTTGCAGTACGTCGAGGCGCAAGAGGCGAGCACGGCGAGAGATGACGTGCAATCGGCGGTTGCAGCAAAAGCCTTCATGAATGATCCGGGATAGGTTGGGAGAGGATAACAAGGAGACCCCAGCCTGTCAATTACTTGCTCATACCGGCGAGCCGAAGAGGAGGGAATAACTACCGATTTCACTGGCCTTTGACCACAGGACTGGTATACTCGGCGGGAATACGACCTTACCCAGGGAGAGTCATTGTGAACCCGTTGTGGAGCAATATTTTTCGTAAAAAACCCGATGAAGAATCCCTCGCCTATTTCCTGGGAACCGTCCCGGTGTTTTCTGAGCTCGGCCGCAGGGAACTGCATTTTCTCGAATCGCTGGTGCATATCCGCCGCTACTCTCCCCATGAAACGATTTTTGACGAAGGGGATCCCGGTTCCGGCATGTACGCGATTCGCTCCGGGCGGGTGAGCATCTCGGTGCGGACTCCGGACGGACAGAGGGAACAGCTGGCACTCCTCGGCCCCGGTGATTTTTTCGGCGAAACCACCCTGGCGGCCCCCGCCAGCCGCACCGCCTCGGCGCGCACCCTCGACAACACCGAACTGATCGGACTCTTTCGGGCAGATCTGCTGGAGGCCACCCACAAACATCCGGCCATTGCCAACACCATCCTGCTCGGTCTGAGCAAGGTCGTCTGTGAGCGCCTTCAGGCCGCCGCTCAGGAGATCCGTCTCCTGAAAGGGCAGAGTACCGCTGCGCTCCCCCCTAACCCCGAAAGCTAGAAGACTCCGCCATGCTGCAGAAACAGAACATGACCCGCGTACACCTTCTGCTGCTCTTTCTGGTGCTTGCCGCAGGGATCGCCACCGGCCTGGCCCTCTTTTCCTCGGCCTCGAACATCATCGGCCTGTTCAAAACCGCGACCGCGGGCCTCTTTCTGCCGCTGCTCCTCTCTCTGATCGCCACGTTTCTGCTCGACCCCCTGGTCACCTTTATCGAAAGGGGGGAGATCAGCCGGACCGCCAGCATTTTCATCGTCTACCTGCTGGTGGCCGTCCTGCTTACTCTGGCCGTCTCCTGGCTGAACCCGCACTGGCAGGAAATGTGGAATTCCCTGCGCTCGGACCTGCCCCGCTACACCTCGAAACTGATCGCCTTCGTGCGCGAGGCACAATCCAACCTGCAGGACCGGTTTCCCTATCTCGAGACCCACGACCTGACCGCCCGGGCCCGCACCTTCGTCGAGCAGATCCTCGCCCAGATCCTGGTCGAGACACCGAAATCGGCCCTGCGCCTCGGCAGCCTGCTCATCCTGGTTCCGCTCTTCTCCTTCTTCTTCCTGCGGGACGGCAACCGCATCATCCGATGCTGCGTGGGCATATCGCCCAACCGCTATTTCGAAATGGCCCACGACCTGAGCTACCTGGTCAGCCACCAGTTGGCCCACTTTATACGCGGGCGCATCCTCGAAGCGGTGATCGTCGGAACCGTCGTAGGCATCGGCCTCTCCTTTACCGATATCCGCTACGCCCCGATCCTCGGCGTATTTGCCGGCATCACCAACCTGGTTCCCTACGTCGGACCGATTATCGGCATGATTCCCGGCATCCTCATCGCCCTGGTCGACCTCGGCATGGGAGGGCAGTTCTGGTGGATCGTGATAGTCTATATCCTGATCGCCCAGATCATCATCGACAACTTCATCCTGATCCCCATTCTGATTTCCCGGGTATCCAACCTGCATCCCCTGTGGGTCATTCTGGCCATTATCATGGGGGGAAAGCTCTCCGGGGTGCTCGGCATGATTATCGGCGTGCCTGTCGCCAGCATTATCAAGATCGCCATCCTGGAAATCCGCCACTATCGCAGCGCCTTCGCCCTTCCGGAGGCAACCCAGGAGCCGGATCGATTACACTGACCGGCGCCGCCTCCCCAGCCACGTTTCGACCTCCTCCCCCTCCCCCAAGTAGCGCCCGTGCTCTTTCCTGGCCAGGCGGCACTTGACTTTGACATGCCGTTTACAACATAATCTCGCAAATTTCTAATTATACCGACGGGCGGCATGAACCGATATCACTTCAAATCGATCAACAATCTCAAACTCCGGGGAAAGATGCTGGTCCTGGTCCTCCCCCTGGTGATCCTGCCCATCATCATCATCGGCGGGGTTATCGGATTCGTCTCGACCCAGCAGGCCTATCGGGGCATCACTCAGACCAGCGAGGACGACCTGGACCACATGGCCCGGTTCACCCTCGACCTGCTCGATTCGCACTACCAGCAGTTCCAGGTCTACAAGGCCGACAAACGCCAGATCATCCGCGAAGAGCTGAAAACCCTTACAGGCCTTGCCTACAGCCTGGTCGAAGGCCAGAGTCTGCAGCACAAGCGGGGCAAGACAACCCTCGAGCAAGCCAAAGAGCAGGCGCGAAGAGCTCTACGCAAGGTCAATATCGGCGAGACGGGGTACATCTACGCGATGACCAGCACCGGAGACTTAACCGTCCACATCGCCCGCGAAGGGGAAAACATCTACGACGAGCAGGACGAGGACGGCAGACACTTCATCCGCGCCATGTGCAAGGCGGCGGTGAAGTCCCCCCCCGGACGGGTTCTGTACAGCATCTACCCCTGGCGCAACGAGGCCCTGGGCGACAAGCACCCGCGCAAAAAAATCGTCGCCTACCGCTACTTCCCCGAGTGGGACTGGATTATCGCCACCGGCGGCTACCTCGAAGAGACCTACGATGACATCGCCTTCGAGCAGAAGTCCTTCAATGACCTGAAGCTCAAAATCAAGAGCAAGCGGGTCGGCCAGACCGGTTACATTTTCTGCATGGATCGCTCGGGCACCCTGATGGTCCACCCCGATGCCGAGGGCCAGAACATCTTTGATGCCGAAGATTCGGAGGGGCGGGCGTTCATCAAGGAAATGGCCCGTCGCAAAAACGGCTGGATCCGCTATCCGTGGAAAAATGTCGGGGAAAAAAAGCCGCGCATGAAAATCGTCCGTTATCGGCATTTTAAGCCGTGGGACTGGATCATCGCCGTCGGCTCCTACGAGGACGAGTTTTTCTACGAAGCCAATGTCATCAAATGGCGCATCGTGGCGAGCATGCTCCTGCTCCCGCTGATGGTCGGCACCGTCGCGGTGCTGCTGGTGGTGGTCGCTTCACGGGTTCTGACCGAGCCGATCCACCAGATGATCGAAGTTATCCGCCAGGTCAGGCGGGGACGCCTTGAGCGGCGCATGAAAGTGGAAAGCAGCGACGAACTCGGCGAATTGGCAGCGACCTTCAACAACATGGCCGACATCATCAAGCGCAATCAGGAAATGGAGGCGTCGCTGGCGCAGCAGG
>CALZIC010000269.1 GCA_945787285.1 uncultured Desulfuromonadales bacterium | reverse complement strand
GGCCTTCAAGTTCCGGGTTCCCGTCGCCATCAAGGTGGCAGCCAGCGCCACCAGCGTCTCGGTCTTCAACAACCTGGTGCGCGACCCCTACAACATCGTCGGCGGCTTCTTCCTCGACGGTATCGACGGCGGCACCGGCGCGGCCCACGAGGTTTCCCTCGACCACACCGGCCATCCCATCGTCTCCAAGCTGCGCGACTGCTACCTCGCCGCCACCACCCAGGGCCGCCAGGGGCAGATCCCCCTGTGGGCCGCCGGCGGTCTCGGCAAGACGGGCGATCTGGCCGCTGACGCCTTCAAGATGATGTGCCTTGGCGCCAACGGTGTCTTCACCGGTAAGCTGATCCTGCAGATGGCCGGCTGCGTCGGCAACGACAACGGACGCTGCAACGCCTGCAACACCGGCCTCTGTCCGGTCGGCATTACCACCCAGGAGGGTCCTCTGGTGCATCGACTCGATCCGGAAAAGGTTGCGCAGAACATCGTCAACTACTTCCTGGCCATGGATACCGAGCTCAAGAAGCTCATGGCCCCCATCGGCAACTCTTCGCTGCCGATAGGGCGCGCCGATGCGCTGGTGTCCACCGATCGGGCTGTCGCCGACCGCCTGCAGATTCAGTACGTTTGTTAATTGCTCGTGAGGCGAAAGGTGAGAGGAGCGAGGCGAAAAAGCCTTTACTCCTTACCCCTCACCCCTTACCCCTTACAGGAGTTATAGATGGCAGCACAGATTCAAGGTTTTGATGAAAATAACAAGCGCGTCTCGACACAGTCTTTGCTGCAGCAGATTTATGCCGCACTCGAGGCGGGCGAGACCGAGTTTGAAGTCCTCTCCTCCGGGCACCACAATATCGGCGGTCCTCTGTGGACCGAGGACGGTTCTCCGCTCAAGTTCAGGGTCAAGAACCCCGGCCAGCGTGTCGGATCCTTCGGGCTCGACGGTACCGAAATCGTTGTCGAAGGTTCGGCCTGCGCCGATGCCGGCTGGCTGAACGCCGGCGCCACCCTGGTGATCAAGGGCGACGGCGGCGACACTACGGCCCACTGCGCCGCCAGCGGCAAGATCTATGTCGGCGGCCGGGTCGGCACCCGCAGCGGTTCGCTGATGAAGCACGACCCCGCCTACGATGCGCCCGAGCTGTGGGTGCTCAAAAGCACCGGGTCGTTCTCCTTCGAATTCGTCGGCGGCGGTATCGCCGTGGTCTGCGGCCTCGGCTGCGAAGACAGGGATTCGGTTCTCGGCGACCGTGCCTGCGCCGGCATGGTCGGCGGCACCATCTATGTTCGCGGCCCGGTACAGGGGCTTTCCGAAGATGTCTGGATGCTCCACCTCGACGAGGCCGACCGCGAGTTTTTGAATGAGGGTTTCCCGGTCTACCTGGAAAAGATCGCACGTCCCGAGCTGCTCGACCAGCTCACCGATTATTCCCAGTGGCGCAAGATCGTTGCCAAGACCATGGCCGAGCGCAAGGTGCACAGCCGTCCGACCATGCGCGAGTTCCGGCTCAACACCTGGGTCGAAGGGGGAATCTTCGGTGACGTTGTCAAGGACGATTACGACCATATTGCCGGCCTGGTCAACGGCGGCGATGACCGTCTCAAGATTCCCCACTGGCAGGACAAGCGTTACGGCGCCCCCTGTGAGGTCTCCTGCCCCTCGGCGATTCCGACTCAGGACCGCATCAACCTGCTGCGCCAGGGCAAGGTCAAGGAGGCTCTCGAGCTCGTCCTTAAGTACTCCCCCTTTCCCGGCAGTGTCTGCGGCGAGGTCTGTCCCAACCTCTGTATGGACGCCTGTACCCGCCAGTTTATTGACAAGCCGGTAGCGATGCAGGAGCTTGGACGCCTCTCGGTGGAGGCGGCATCCCCGGTGGCCAAAACCGATTCGGGCAAGAAGGTCGCCGTTATCGGCGGTGGCCCCGGCGGGCTTTCGGCCGCCTGGCAGTTGCGTCTTCTCGGACACCAGGTCACCGTCGTCGAAGCCGATAAGGAAGTCGGCGGCAAGCTGATGCAGGTCATTCCCGACGAGCGTCTGCCCCGCACCGTGCTGCACGCCGAAATCGACCGCATCAAGGAGATGGGGGTCGAGATCCGCACCAGCACACCGGTCGACGGCGGACTTTTCGAACAACTGCGCAGCGAGTACGACTCCGTGGTCATCGCCTCCGGCGCCCACAACCCGGTAGTCATCCCCTTCCAGGGTCATGAGCGTCTGGTCAAGGGACTCGATTTCCTCAAGGAGGTCAATGCCGGAACCAACCCCAAGGTCGGCGAAAAGGTTGTCGTCATCGGTGCCGGCAACGCCGGTATGGACGTTGCCCTCGGCGCCTACGCCATGGGGGCTAAAAAAGTCACCGCGATCGATGTCCAGCGTCCGGCGGCCTTCAAGAAGGAGATCGATCACGTCAAGGCCCTCGGTGGCGACGTCATCTGGCCCTTCTTCACTGACAAGATCGACGAGCGCGGCGTTCACGGCAAGGACGGCAGCCTGATCGAGGCCGACATGGTGATCATCTCCATCGGCGAACGTCCCGACCTCTCTTTCGTTCCCCGCGAGTGGCTGACCGACCGCGGCATGATGGATGTCGACGGCTGCTGGCAGTCGGTCAAGGCCCCCGGAATTTTCGCCATCGGCGATACCATCAAGCCGGGACTTCTTACCCACGCCATTGGTCATGGGGCGGAGGCGGCCGGGCATATCGATGCTTTTCTGAACGGCGGCGAACCGGTCGCGGCGAAGAAGCTCGATATGATTCCCCAGGGCTGCCTCTCCAAAGAGCTTTTCCGTCCCCAGAACCGCGGTCGGCTCTGCGTCACCGACGCCAAGAGCGAAACCGACCGTTGTATCTCATGCGGAACCTGCCGCGACTGTTCCATGTGTCTCGAGGCCTGCCCCGAAGGGGCGATCCGGCGCGTTGAGAAAAGCGGCGGGGGCTACGAGTATGTTTCCGACGACCACGCCTGCATCGGCTGCGGTATCTGCTCAGGAATCTGCCCCTGCGGTATCTGGCAGCTGGAGCTGGTGGTTTAGGCCCCTTCTCAGGTTCAATGATAATAAAAGGCGAAACCGCAAGGTTTCGCCTTTTTTTATTGTCAAAATTTCGACGTTTGATACGGGCTCAGTTTGCGAATGTGTCTATCTGCTGTGCGTGTTGCCATCTTTCCCTATGGGAGAGAATCTAGTGCTGCGAACAGGCCTTTTAAAAAGCAAGTGAAACAACGTGGGGCACGTGTTATGGCGGTTTTATACGTTGAACCATTAGGTTGAGCTTATTTGAGGCCTCCGTCAGAGGAGCCTGCAAGGGCCGTTTCAAGGAGGCGATATGTTGGGTATGGAAGCTCGTTTTTTTGGTTTCACCAGGATCGTCCTGCACTGATTTTAAAAATAAATGATGTTTGGTCAACTAATTGCACTATGGTGCTCTATGAATTGAAATGGCTACGCTGTAAAAATCTCCCAAGATAAAATTAAAAATTTTCCCCGAATAAGAGAAACGAAGTAGCTGGCTCCCTCTACCATCCAGGCACCCCGATTGGGGGTGTGTTTTGGACTCGGGTGGACCGGGTTGTAAGGATGTCGAGGAGGGAGGACCTTATTCAGGGCCTGGGGGAGATCGAACCCGCCTTCGACTCGAAGGTGGGATTTGCTGTGGTTTGGATACTTTATTCAGGGTGCGTCCGGCGACCGAGATCGGCTATGCACTTCGGCGGGTCGCCCCGGTGTCGATGTTCACCACTTGGAAATGGGGGGCTGTACCGTCATGAAATGGTTTGTGGTTCTATGGATCATCGGTTTGTCAGCATTGGGGGGCCCTTTAGCTGTTGAGGCTTCAGAAATGCAGACCGTTGCGGGAGCGGGGCCGTCGACGATCGTGGTAAAGCGGTTTTTTGAACTCTTCCGCAGCAATCCAGCGGCGAAAGATTATATCTTTGTGGTTCCTGAGCGCTCGGCGAAACATGCCGGGGGAATCAAATGTTCCGACCATAACCTCTTTGGTCGAACCGGACGGCCTTTGAGCGAAAATGAGAAAATGTTGCATAAGGGAGAAATCTTTCTCGCCAAAGTCCCCATCGTCTTCGCTGTCGGTTCCAATGTGGGGCTGTCACAGTTGTCCCTCGATTCGCTGGAAGCGGTCTTCCTGGGGAAGGTGAGCAACTGGAAAGAGTTGGGCGGCGCGGATGCGCAAATCGTTCTGGCGGGACGGGAGAAGACGGAAGCGCTCTTCGCCACGCTCAGGGAGGTCCATCCCTATTTTAACAAAGCCGAATTTGACCAGATCTTCAAAAAAGACCACCAGGTCGTTAATTTTTTAAAATCTCCGCGAGGGAAAAA
>CALZIC010000268.1:2700-7050 GCA_945787285.1 uncultured Desulfuromonadales bacterium | reverse complement strand
AATTTCGGCCGGGGAACAATTGATGAGCTCGGCCACCTGTTCGCGGGCCTTCTCGACGGCTCCGCTGACCGCCCGTCCGGCCCAGTGAACGCTGGAAGGGTTGCCGAACTGCTCCCGGTAAAAAGGGAGCAGGGCTTCCAGCACTTCGGGGCGGACGGCTGTGGTGGCGTTGTTATCCAGGTAGATCCGTTTCACGTCTGTTCCTCCAAACATATATATTGAGAAAAATATCTAAAGAACGTCGTTGTTCCCGCAGGCCGTGTTTAGCGTCCAGCCTTTTGTTGAGCCTCTTTGGTCAAATCGTCGAGGGTAATCGATGAGAGGAAGTTGCGGATACGGCTTCCCAACCCCTGCCAGACACTCTGGGTGACACACTGGTCCGAGCAGCTGCAGCTTCCGTCGTCATCCATGCAGGAAACCGGGACCAGCGTCTCCTCGACGCTGTCGATGATCTCATCAACATGAATGTCTACGGCGGGCCGGGCCAGAACATAGCCGCCACCGGGGCCGCGGACGCTGTCGACCAGCTTCCCCCGGCGCAGTTTGACGAAAAGCTGCTCCAGGTAGGTCAGGGAAATATCCTCACGCGCCGAGATGTCCTTTATCGACATGGGAGATCCGTCGTCATAGAGATTGAGGCTCACCATGGCCCGTACGGCATACTGCGCTTTGGTCGAAAGCCGCATGCTCAGCTTCTTCCTTTTTCCGCCGTGGCCTTCTCACCAACGGGGTTTTCCTGTCCGGCGGCCAGATCGTTGACCTTTTTCTCAAGGGCCCGAATCTGGTCGAAGAGACATGCGATGGCCTTCGCCTCGGGATCAGGCAGAGTGCCGTGTTCCAGGTCGGCTTTGCTCTCTTCGGGCTTCTTGCCATCGGAAAAGACGATGCGCCCAGGCACACCAACGACGGTGGAGTTAGGGGGAACTTCCTTGACGACAACCGAATTGGAGCCGATCTTGCTGTTGTCCCCTACGGTAAAGGGTCCCAGAATCTTCGCCCCCGAACCAACCACCACGTTGTTGCCCAGGGTGGGATGACGCTTCTCCTTGGCCCATGAGGTACCGCCGAGGGTGACCCCATGGTAGAGGGTGCAGTTGTCTCCGATCTCAGCCGTTTCACCGATGACCACCCCCATGCCGTGGTCGATAAAAAATCCTTTGCCGATCTTTGCGCCGGGGTGGATTTCAATACCGGTGAGAAAACGGGCAATATGGGAGGTCATGCGGCCGAAAAGGTAAAACTTTCGGTTCCACAAGGCATGGGACACCCGGTGAAGCAGAACGGCGTGAAAGCCCGGATAGCAGATAAAAATTTCCAGCGTATTGCGCACGGCCGGGTCGCGCTCAAATACAACTTTGATGTCCTCTTTCAGGGTATCAAACACAGGGCCCTCTCCTTTATCCGATTAAAATGGCTGGCGACGTAGGTAATCGATAACATACCTGATTATTTCTGTCAACTATTTTGACCGCACCGAACAAGGTTGATTTTTATCGAATTTCAGGGACAAAGGGGCAGGATTTTTGCCGGCAGAAAGCCTGGAGAAAGGTGGGATTTCAGGTAGAAATAAACGCGCCCCCCACGGCGGAACATCTCTTTTTCCGCAGGTTCAACCGCCAGAAAAGCTCTCCGATCCTATTACAGAAACAGGGAATAGGCGGGGTTTTCCGATTCCTCAACGTATCGGTAACCCAGGTGGTCGAGAAACGTGCGAAAGCGCTGCTCTTCCCCGTCCGGAATTTCGAGGCCGATCAACACCCTGCCGTAATCTCCCCCCTGCAGCCGATAGTGAAATACGGAAATGTTCCAGTTCTCCCCCATGGCCCCCAGAAACCGGACCAGGGCGCCTGGGCGCTCGGGAAACCAGAAACGGTACAGCACTTCGCGGCGGGCGACCCCGCTGCGCCCTCCGACCATGTAGCGGATATGGGTTTTGGCCAGTTCGTTGTCGGTCAGATCGACGTTTTCAAACCCCTTGCCGGCCAGCTTGAGCCCGAACTCCCGCCGCTCCTGATCACCGCGTATGGCCAGCCCGACAAAGATATGGGCACACTCTCGGCCGGAAAGGCGGTAATTGAATTCGGTGATATTGATCTCCTCACCGATCTCGGCGCAGAATCGCTTCAAGGCCCCCGGCTGCTCGGGGATGGTGACGGCGAAGAGCGCCTCCTGCTTCTCACCGATCTGGGTCCGCTCGGCCACGTAGCGGAGGCGCTCGAAATTCATGTTGGCCCCGGAGCTGATAGCGACCAGGGTCTGCCCTTGTATCTTGCGATCCCGAACATACTTCTTGAGGCCGGCCATGCCGAGGGCACCGGCCGGCTCGACGATGGAACGGGTCGACTGGTAGATGCTCTTGATGGCGCTGCAGACCTCGTCGGTATTGACCCGCACGATCTCATCGACATATTTGCGGCAGAGGTTGAAGGTTTCCTTGCCGACCTCCAGCACCGCCACCCCGTCGGCGAAGATCCCCACCGATTCGAGCCGGATGCGCCTTCCGGCCTGCAGGGACTGGTACATGGCATCGCTGTCGACCGGTTCCACACCGATCACCCTGACCTCGGGGCAAAGGGCCTTGAGGTAAGCGGCCACCCCGGAGATGAGCCCTCCGCCGCCGACCGGAACGAACACCGCGTTGAGGTCGCCGGCGGTCTGGCGCAGCAGTTCGTCGGCCACCGTCCCCTGCCCTGCGATAACAAGTTCGTCGTCGAAGGGGTGGATAAAGGTCATCCCGGTTTCGTCGATCAGCCGGTTGCAGTGGTCCTGCGCCTCGGAATAACTGTCGCCATGCAGGATGACCTCCCCCCCCATGCCGCGAACCGCCTCGACCTTGATCTGCGGGGTCGTCCGCGGCATGACGATGACCGCCCGGATACCGAGCTGGCGGGCGGAAAAAGCGACCCCCTGGGCGTGGTTGCCCGCCGAGGCGGCAATCACCCCCTGGGCGCGTTCCTCGGCCGAAAGATGGGCGATCTTGTTGTACGCGCCGCGCAGCTTGAAGGAAAAAACCGGCTGCAGATCCTCCCGCTTGAGAAGGACCCGGTTGCCCAAAGCGGCTGAAAGGACCGGCGCTTCGTCGAGAGGGGTTTCAACGGCGGCCTCGTACACCTTCGAGGTCAGGATCTGCTTGAGCATCTTTTGCATGGCAAAACCTTACGGATGTGGGGGATGAAAAAAGCCAAGAGTAAAGGAGGGTTCGGGTCGTGTCAATGATGATTGCCGGAGCAAAGGGTTTTCCCCATCCGAAGCTCCTGCCCGTGGTCCCGGGCCCTGTTTCCAACGAAAGATCCAGCAGGTGCATCTTAGTATCGACAAATGTATACAACTTCTATATACTGCCAAGCTGATTATCTACCTGGGCGATGCCCTACCCTGGCACCGCCATATTCGAATACCGTGAAAAGGAGAGAAGACTATGCCGGAGTTCAAGTATCAGGATCCCTTCCCCCTGGCAAAAGACGAGACCAAGTACTACAAAATTCCTGATTCGGAAAAGTACGTAGCGGTTGCAAACTTTGATGGCAAGGACGTTGTCAAAATTTGCCCCGAGGCACTCACCATCCTCGCCAACCAGGCGATGAAGGATGTCTCCTTCATGCTTCGCCCCGAGCACAACGAGCAGGTCGCCAAAATACTCAGCGATCCTGAATCCTCCCAGAATGACCGGGGAGTTGCCATGGCTTTTCTGCGCAACGCAGAAATCTCCGCCAACTTCGAACTCCCCATCTGCCAGGACACCGGCACCGCGACCATGGTCGCCAAGAAGGGCCAGCAGATCTGGACCGGCGTCAAGGACGAGGAGTACCTCTCCAAAGGGGTGTACAAGACCTACACCGAGGAGAACCTGCGCTACAGCCAGACCGTTGCCCTCGATATGTATGCCGAGAAGAACACCGGTACCAACCTGCCGGCCCAGATCGACATCATGGCCACCGACGGCGATGCCTACAAGTTCCTTTTCATGGCCAAGGGCGGCGGCAGCGCCAACAAGACCATGCTTTTCCAGGAGACCAAGGCCCTTCTCAACCCAGAGAAGCTCGAAGAGTACCTGGTCGCAAAGATGAAGACCCTCGGCACCGCTGCCTGCCCCCCCTATCATATCGCCTTTGTTGTCGGCGGCACCAGCGCCGACGCCTGCATGAAGACCGTCAAGCTGGCCACCGCCAAGGAGCTCGACGGCCTGCCCAGCGAGGGCAACGAGCACGGCCAGGCCTTCCGCGATACCGCGCTTGAAGCCAAGCTGCTCAAGGCGGCCCAGGATCTCGGCATCGGCGCCCAGTTCGGCGGCAAGTACTTCGCCCACGACGTGCGCGTTATCCGCCTGCCCCGCCACGGCGCCTCCTGCCC
>CALZIC010000268.1:0-2695 GCA_945787285.1 uncultured Desulfuromonadales bacterium | reverse complement strand
GCCAAGATCACCCGCGAAGGGCTTTTCGTCGAAGAGATGGACCGCAACCCGGGCCGGCTGATCCCCGAGCAGTACCGCGGCAAGCACAGCCACGGCACCAAGATCAACCTTGACCGCCCGATGAACGAGATACTCGCTGATCTCTCAAAGCTCGAAGTCGGCGCTCCGCTGCTGCTCCAAGGTACCATCGTGGTCGGCCGCGACATCGCCCACTCCAAGTTCAAAGAGATCCTCGACAGCGGCAAGCCGCTCCCCGAGTACCTCAAGAATCACCCGATCTACTACGCCGGCCCGGCCAAGACCCCGGCGGGCAAGCCCTCCGGCTCCTTCGGCCCCACCACCGCCGGCCGCATGGACTCCTACGTCGGGCTGCTTCAGTCCAACGGCGGCTCCATGGTCATGATCGCCAAGGGCAACCGCTCCCAGCAGGTCACCGACGCCTGTAAAGAGCACGGCGGCTTCTACCTCGGCTCCATCGGCGGCCCCGCTGCCGTCAAGAAGGTCGAGTGCATCGACTTCCCCGAACTCGGCATGGAAGCGGTCTGGAAGATCGAAGTCGAAGACTTCCCCGCCTTCATCCTGGTCGATGACAAAGGCAACGACTTCTTCAAGAAGCTCGGCCTGTAAAAACTAGAGTTAACTGGAAAAACAAAAAGCCCCGGATCCATTTGGAACCGGGGCTTTTTGTTTTCTATGGACCAGGTCATTCAAGGTCAAAACCTTTGGACGCGGATAAAATCTGATTTACGCGGATCAAGCAAAAGCCTAAAGCAGCTGGCAAGACCCTCCGTTGAAACGGCGGGGATCTTGGTGACAAGTAGGGTGGGCTGTGCCCACCGTTTTTAAAGACAGACATACTGATACAAGGCTGGTGGGCACAGCCCACCCTACAAATTCTAGTCAATGATAGTCAAAAGAAGGTGTTTTGCCCTTGAGCTTAAATCCGTGTAATCCGTGTCCAGATTTTTGCCCTTTTGCCCTTCCCTTCCATCCTGAAAAAAAAGAACCTGCCCCCTTGTGGAGGGCAGGTTCTGAATGAGGCATCGGTTAATTACTCAGAGTTATCAGTTGTACGAGGTCTTCAGGGTCATCCCCTCTCTCGACTTCGGATCGTAGATGCCCTTTTTCTCGCCGTCCTTGAACCACTCCTGCTTCAGGCCGTCGAGGAATTTTTTCTTGTCATCTACCAGCTTCTCAAAAGGCAGACCGATAACCGCCTGGGCCTTCTCTTTGGATGAGAAGTCGGGGGCCTCGTATTCAGCCGCGTTGTACTTGGCGAGGATGATGCGAAGCTTCAGGCGGGCATCATGCCCCTTGTTGATGGCGCTGCCGAGCACCCGCAGGGTCTCTTCCGGTGCATGGAAGAAGGAGCCGTGGGCGGCGATGGAGAAGTCCCAGCGCCACTGGCCGTGGCGGATATCCTGCAGGGCGGGAGCCATTTCGGCCTCGGTCGCACCCAACTCCCAGGCCTTGGCGGCTTCGAGGTGCGCCTTGGCCAGAACATCCATGGCGGTGCGGGAGAGTTCCTCGGTGCCGCTGTGACAGTTCAGGCAGGTGTTGGCGATATCGTCGAGCGGGCTGCCGACCTTGTGGTTCGAGTACTTGACGCCGCCCTCGCGGACGTAAGGCATATGACAGTCGGCGCAGGCGAGATTGTTCTTGCCGTGGACACCGGTCTTGAAGGTTTCATAGCCGGGATGCTGGGCCTTGAGCATCGGGGTCTTGCTCAGCTTGTGGGTCCAGTCGACAAAGTTTCTCTCGTCATAGTACTTTTCAATATCTTCAGCCGCCAGCCCGTTGTTCCAGGGAAAGGTAACGACCTTGGCAATCTGCTTCTCGCCCTTGTCGTCGGTCCACTCGGTTTTTTTGAAGTAGTACTCGGCGTGGCACTGAACGCAGACCAGGGTCCTCATGTCCTGATGGGTAGCATCGGCAAAGGGCTCGCTCCCTTCGGCATCGAGGGCTCTTTTGAGGAAATCGCGGGTGACGGTCAGCTTCATCGTTTCGTTGTCATGGCAGTCGGCACAGCCGACCGGATTGACGATCTCGCCGCCGTGACGGGCCCACTTGCCGGTATAGAAATCGAGTTCGCCCTTCTTGTCGATCAGGCGGGGAACATCGGGGGACTTGCAGGTCCAGCAGGCGGTCGGCATCGGACCGGTCTGCGGGTTCAGCGGCGCGCCGGTTCGCAGGGTGTTGAGGTTGTCCTCGAGCATGTAGTTATGCCCCCGGGGCGCGTTGTAGTCCTTGGAAAATCCGTATCCGGCCCACATGACCACCAGGGCAGGATCCCCCTTCAACACATCCTTGATCTCGTCGCTTTTTTTGGTCTGCATATAGGAATCGTACTGGCGCGGATAGTACTTGCCCCACTCCGCACTTCTCGGCTCCAGTTTATTGATTTGCGGTACCGCGTTGATAGCCTGCTGCTCCGCCTTGTTCTCCTTGATCGAAACGAGCAGCAGGATCAGGGGAACCATGACGACCACGGAAGCGATTGTCAGCACTGTTGATCTGTTCATAAATTTCTCTCCTTGTTGAATTTATCTTCCGGATCTATTTCTTGATCTAATTTTCTTTTACGCCGAGATTGGACTGGGTCGTGGTCAGGTTGCGGGTGATGCCGTGAGGCAGTTCACGGTGGCAGTCCCAGCAGAACCGGTCGATCTCCATCCCGGTATCGGCCGACTGGTAG
>CALZIC010000267.1 GCA_945787285.1 uncultured Desulfuromonadales bacterium | reverse complement strand
CCGTTTCAAGGTCCAGAACAAGTTTACCGACGCAGAAAGCCCGGTCTTCTCCAAGGAAGAACTGGAGCGCATCTTCCCCATTCTCGAGCAAGGGGGGAGTGACAGCGCCAGCCTCGACAACATGTTCGAGTTCATGCTCGCCAACGGCATGGATTTCTTCAAGGCGATCCGCGCGCTGATTCCGCCGGCTCGGCACAACGTGGCGCACATGCCGGCCAAGCTCCGCTCCTTTTATGAGTACGCCTCGGCCGCCTATGAGCCCTGGGACGGGCCCGCCGCGGTGGCGGTGACCGATGGCCGCCATATCGGCTGCGTGCTTGACCGCAACGGGCTGCGACCGGCCAAGTACGTGATCACCCACGACGATCGGCTGATCATCTCCAGCGAGTACGGGGTGCTCGATACCCCGCCTGAAAATATTCGCGAGCGCGGGCGCCTGCAGAGCGGTCAGATGATCGCCGCCGACCTCGAGCAGGGAAAGGTCTTCTATACCCGAGACATCGACCGCTACATGATGGACTCCCAGCCGTACAGCGAATGGCTGACCCGCCACACCTACTACCTGCAGGAATTCATCGAGCTTCAGTTTGAGGACCTCGCTGACTATCGTTACGAGAACCTGCCCCAGCTGCAGCGTTACCACAACATCACCGAAGAGGCGCTCGACGAGGTCATCCGCCCCATGCTGCAGGACGGCAGGGAAGCGACCGGCTCGATGGGGGACGATACCCCGCTGGCCGCCTTTTCTGAAGTTCAGCGGAATTTCAGTGACTTTTTCAAGCAGAAGTTCGCCCAGGTCACCAATCCGCCCATCGACCCCTACCGTGAAAAAGCGGTCATGTCGTCGACCATCGGCCTTGGTGAAATCGGCAACCCCCTGGTCGAGAATATCGACCGGGCCCACCGTCTCAAGAGCATCTCGCCGATCCTTTCCCGGGATATCTTCGACGCGCTCCTCTCCTTCGGCAACCCGACCATGCCGCGCTTCGAACCGTACTACAAATGCGGCATCTTCAACACCGGGTTCCAGAGCGATCTGCGCGGTGCGCTGGAGAGTCTGGGCGAGCGCATCTGCAGCGCGGTGAGCAAAGAGGGGGTCCGCATCGTCATTCTCGACGACCGGGTCCTTTGCACCGAGCAGAAGCTGATTCCCATGGCGATGGCGGTCGGGTTCATCAATCAGCGGCTGCTTGAGGCAAAGCTGCGCCACCTGGTCTCCATCGTCGCCTGCACCGGCGAGGTGACCGATCCGCATTCGGCCTGCGTGCTGCTCGGATACGGAGCCGTGGCCATCTACCCCTGGCTCCTTTACGCCACCGGGCTCGAACTCTGCACCCGCAACGACGCCAACCCCAAGGAAACCCGGGTGGCGCTGAAAAACCTTTATTCGGCGGTGACCAAAGGGATTCTCAAGGTCATGTCGAAAATGGGAATCAGCACCGTTGCCAGCTACCGCAACGCCGCCCTCTTCGACACCATCGGCCTTCACCGCGAGGTGGTCGGCAGCTGCTTCCCCGATTCGGCGGCCCTGCTCCCCGGCCTGTCATTCACCGACCTCGAGTCCCGCATCGACAAGGTGCATGCCAAGGTGTTCCGGCAGAGCTACATGAAACCCGTCTTTCCCCTGGAGATCGGCGGCTACTACAAAGCCAACCCCGGTTTCGAATACCATGACTACGGCTCGCGGGTGATCACCACCATCCACGCGTTCGCTGAAAAGCGCAGCCGCGAATCGTACCTGAAGTTCCGCTCCCTGATCGAGAACAGGGGCCGGCGCTACATTCGCGATTTCTTCACTTTTGCCGAACAGGGACCCGCCCTCTCGCTCGATCAGGTCGAGCCGGTGGAGGCCATCACCCGCCGGTTCGATTCGGCGGCCATGTCTCTTGGTTCGATCTCCCCCGAGGCCCATGAAGCCCTTGCCGAAGCGATGAACATCCTCGGCGGCGCCTCCAACTGCGGCGAAGGGGGCGAGAAGGCCGAGCGTTTCAAAACCGTCTGCAACAGCAAGATCAAGCAGATCGCCTCGGGTCGCTTCGGAGTGACCCCCGGCTACCTGCGCAGCGGCCAAGAGATCCAGATCAAGCTGGCCCAGGGGGCCAAGCCCGGCGAGGGGGGCCAGCTCCCCGGAGACAAGGTTACCCCGCTGATCGCTTCGCTGCGCTTTACCATTCCCGGCGTCACCCTGATTTCACCGCCGCCACATCACGATATATATTCCATCGAAGATCTGGCCCAGCTGATCTTCGACCTCAAGCAGGTCAATCCCGACGCCAAAATCAGCGTCAAGCTGGTCTCCTCCGCCGGGGTCGGGACCATCGCCGCCGGGGTCGCCAAGGCCTACGCCGACAAAATCATTATTTCCGGCGCCGACGGCGGAACCGGGGCGGCTCCCCTCTCCTCCATCAAGTTCGCTGGCAACCCCTGGGAGCTCGGTCTGACCGAGGCCCATAACAGTCTTAAGGGCAACGACCTGCGCGACCTGGTGCAACTGCAGACCGACGGCGGCCTCAAGATCGGAGCGGACATCGTCAAGGCGGCGATGATGGGTGCCGAACTCTTCGCCTTCGGCACCCCGCTGCTGGTTATGCTCGGCTGCAAGATGCTGCGGGTCTGCCACCTCAACCGCTGTACCGTCGGAGTCGCCACCCAGGACGAGTTTCTGCGCGCGCACTACGTCGGCACCGTCGAAAAGGTGGTCAGCTACCTGCGCAACGTCGCCGAAGATGTCCGCGAGATTCTGGCCCGCATCGGCGTTCGCAGCCTCGATGAGGTCATCGGTCGGACCGACCTGCTCAAGCTCATCGACCCGAAGGATGGCGAGCGTTTCGATTTTTCCGCCATTACCCGAAAGATCGAAGGGGTGGATACCTGGCAGCGTCGCAACGATCCGTTCGACGACAATCGCTTCGAAAAAGAGGTGCTGCAGGAGGTTTACCCGGTTATCCGCAACCCCAAGGAAGAAATCGTCCTTGAGCGCAATATCAAGAACATCAATCGCAGCTTCGGAACCCTGATCAGCGGAGAGATTGCCAAATACTACGGCGACGAAGGTCTCCCCAAGGACGCCATCACCATCAACCTCAAGGGGGTTGCCGGCCAGTCCCTCGGGGCCTTCCTCATTCACGGATTGAACCTCTACGTCTCCGGGGTCGCCAACGACTATGTCGGCAAAGGGATGAATTCTGGCCGTATCGTCATTGTCCCTTCCGAATACCGGGAGGGGATCGCCGCGGTGGGCAACACCTGCCTGTACGGGGCAACCGGTGGAAAACTTTTTGTTTGCGGACAGGCCGGGGAACGCTTCGCGGTACGCAACTCGGGCGCGCTGGCTGTGGTCGAGGGGACCGGCGACCACGCCTGCGAATACATGACCGGGGGCACGGTCGTCATTCTCGGTGAAACCGGCATCAATTTCGGCGCTGGCATGACCGGGGGCGCGGCCTTTATCTACGACCGCAACAAGAATTTCATCGACCGCATGAACCAGGAACTGGTCGAGGCCCGCCGCATCGACGTCGATGACGACAACGAGGGCAAGCTTTACCTGAAAAAGATCCTGATCAGCTACCACAACCGCACCCGCAGCCCCATCGCCCGGCGCATTCTCGACAATTACCGCGAGGAGTTGGCCTATTTCTGGATGGTGACGCCCAAGGACATGAAGGCGCCTCTCAACCCTAAAGAGGGGGATTGATAAAACCAGTGATTGGTGATGAGTGATCAGTAACTAGTTAAAAAGATAAATCTTATACAGAACTGTTAAGGGTGCCCTTTGGCTGTCGGATGCAAGGCTTGGCGATAAATCGCCCCCACAGACGTAGCTTCTTACGTCGAGGAGGCGATTCGAGCCGTAACGCAGCAGACGACGGCCAAATGGCGGCCGTTTCCTCGCATAGGAGCATACTATTATGCAGAGTTTTATTAATACCGGAAGGGTCGAGCCGGATAAGAAGGACGTGGCCGAACGGCTCGAGACCTTTGAGGAGATCTACCGTTTTTTCAACAAAAAAGAGGTCGCCGAGCAGGGAGAGCGCTGCGTGCAGTGCGGCGATCCCTTCTGCGCGGCAATCGGTTGCCCGCTGCAGAATTACATTCCCCAGTGGCTCGAGGCGGTGGCCGAGAAAAACCTGGAAAAGGCTTTTCTGCTCTCCAACGAGAGCTCTCCTTTTCCGGAGATACTCGGGCGCATCTGCCCCCAGTCCCGACTCTGCGAGGGGGCGTGCACTCTCGACGACGGATACGGCGCCATCACTATCGGCGGCATCGAGGCATCGATTACCGACCTGGCCTTCAAGGCCGGCTATGAGGGCATTTCGTGCGCCCACTTTCTTCTGCGCGCCGGCATCGAGGTCGATATGTACGAGCGCGAAGAACGTCCGGGCGGCTTGTTGAGTTACGGCATTCCCGGTTTCAAGCTCGACAAGTCGATTGTCGACAACCGCTTCAAAATCCTCCGCAAGGCCGGTCTCAATCTGCACCTCGGCAGGTCCATCGGTCAGGATGTCCCCCTCGAAGACCTGACCACCAAATACGACGCCGTCTTTCTCGGCATCGGCGCTACGGCCGGGAAAAAACCGGGACTGAAGGGCGAAGAGCATGCGCAGGTTTTTCTCGCCATGGACTTTCTCACCCAGATGCAGAAGCGGCTGTTCGATGAAGACTGGGACGCCTCCTTCGGCGTGCTGGGCAAAAAGGTTGTGGTCATCGGCGGCGGCGACACGGCTATGGACTGCCTGCGCACGGCTGTCCGCGAAGGGGCCGACCGTGTCATCTGTCTCTACCGCCGCGACCAGGCCAACATGCCGGGCAGCCGCAAGGAATTCCACAATGCCGTCGAAGAAGGGGTCGAGTTTTACTTTAACGAATGCCCCAAAGGCCTTGTTTTTGATAATGAAAACGGTCTTGTCGGCGTCGAGTCGATTAAGACCTGCATGGGCGAACCGGACAAGGACGGGCGCCGCAGCGCCCTCAATGTCGAGGGGAGCGAGCACTGTGTTTCAGCCGATGTCGTCATTCTCGCCCTCGGCTTCGACGTGGAACGGTCCCCCTGGCTTTCGCAGTCCGGCATTGAAACGAACGACTGGGGCCAGGTGTTGACCGATGCCGAAACATGTCGTACCAGTAACGAGAAAATCTACGCCGGAGGGGACTGTTTCCGCGGTTCGGACCTGGTCGTCACGGCCGCCGCGGATGGTCGCAAGGCAGCCTTGGCCATCATGGAAAAATTGCTGGGAGAATAAGCTTATTTCTTGCAGACAAAAGGGGCAGCCGTCAGGCTGCCCCTTTTACGTATTGAGTAAAAACAAAAAAGGGAGCAACTTTCGTCGCTCCCTCTTTGCCGTTGTTGGTCGGGGCGAGAGGATTCGAACCTCCGACCCCGTGCACCCCATGCACGTGCGCTACCAGGCTGCGCTACGCCCCGTCAATCAACGAGGCCGGATTATTGTCGATTTGCCGGCCGTTGTCAACACACATATTGTCCTTTTTTGAAAAAAAATCGGACGCCATTCCAAGTCCCTGCAAAATAGAAACAATACCGCCTCAGCGCAAAAATACCCGTCAGAGTCGCGGGCCATCCTATTTAACCCAGGACCGGGTAGCTTAGAAAAAAGGCCAACTTATGACATAGGGGGCTGAAGACCAACGGAGCGAAAACTTAGGCTAAGCAGAATTACAATTCAGAACAACTTCCAGGAAGAGCCCAACCGGAATATTCGATTGGACTCTCACATATTTTACGAATCGTTTCCACCGTCAGCATCTCCTCAGTTTACCCCTTCCTTAAGCAGAGTTATCTGCAGAATGAAGGGATCGCTGAGGTGGCTCAAAGGATGACGTTTCGATCCCATCACCATGCAAATGAACTGTTTCACTTCCAGGGAAGCCAAGGTAACCCTTCCCGCAATCCCAGCCGCATACGATCAGCAGAATCTTGTTGGTAACCGTAAACTCTCAGACCAAAAATATGCAGCATAACGCTGACTGCACGTTGCCGGCTCACTGTTTTGTCATACTCTTTTTCAAGATAACTCTGGAATAGTGCTTCTATCTCGTCCAGCTTGGCGGAGGCGAATTCATGGAGTTCGCCCCCCTCAGCTGCAAGCTCAAGCCGGGTTTTGATGAGGAAACAACTGCTAAAATTTTCTCTGGTTGAATCCTGAACTCTCTCTTCAAGAAAGATACAAATCCCTTCGCCGACACTCGGTGCGGTATCCAGTATATTGCTTATATGCGCGATGGTTTTTTGAGCATATCTCTCCAATGCTTCACGAAACAGGCCTTCCTTATTGCCAAAAGCAAGATAGATTGAGCCGGGCTTAAGGCCCGTGGTTTTAACGACTTGCTGCATCGATGACGCGCTGAAGCCGTTTTGCCAGAAAAGGACCATCGACCTGTCAATAATGTCGTTTCTGTCAAATTGGGCTCTTGCCATGGTTTACCCTCGTCTGGTTGCGTTGTGGTTCTGGATAGTACAGATTCACTATACACCAATCATCTTGAACGATCACTCAAAAAAGTTGACAGGAGGTTTTTCTTGCGCTAGCTTGAATAAACATTAAAGTTCATTTGAGCCAACACCAGGAGAAAAAATGGCACGCATTACCCCTCTAAATACCGAGTCCCCCGCCAAGACGGTGGAGACCATTTTTCAACAGATCGAAGGCACCTTCGGCAGAGTCCCCAATCTTTTTAAAACCTATGCCCATCATCCGCCCAAGGCGGTGATGATGGAAGGAAGCCTGAGCCGCAAGGTCAAGGAAACCATCGCGGTGCTGGTCTCCAAGGACAACAGCTGCTCTTACTGCGTGGCGGCGCATACCGGCGCCCTGCGCGCCATCGGGGTGACGGATGAGGAGCTTAAGTCCATTGAGGAGGATCTGGACCAGGCTGAGCTTCGAGGAGCTCAACTATCTCCAGCTTAGCCTCACCTATCTGACGCCTACACCGTTTCGACCTGCACCGCAGTGAGCATGCAGATGGCTTCCCAGGAAAAGCGCGAACCGGCTAAACAGGGTTGAAAGAGAAAATGGTAGCAGAAACTTAAAAGGAGTCATCAAAATGAAGATACTGGGTATCTCGGGAAGTCCTCGCCGCGGGCAGACCACTGACAGGCTGGTCCAGGAAGTGCTGGGCGCTACGGAGCGCGAAACGGAGTTCATTTCCTTGAGCGGAAAGCGGATTGGACCCTGCATTGGCTGTCTGGGCTGCGTGAAAGATAACATCTGCGTGATCAAGGACGATATGGCAGAGCTTCGACCAAAGATTGTTGACGCTGACGCCCTGGTTATCGGCGCGCCCAACTACTTCGACATGATCGGCGGCCTGGCCCACTGCTTCCTGGAGAGATTCTATCAGTTCCGCCACCGGAATGGCGACGAGATCGCAGGAAAATTAGGGGTGGTGGTAGGGGTTGGAGGGCGCAACCCTGAAGCTCCCGCCAGAAACATCGAGAAATTCTTTGAGTACAACCAGATTCAGCATCTCGGAACGGTAACGGCACAAGGCCCCGCCAGTTGTTTTAAGTGCGGGGACGGTGAAACCTGTAAGGTTGGCGCAATTAAGAAGCTGTTCGGACCGGATACCAAGGTCACCGAAGATATGATTCCTGACCTTTCCAGGCAGCCTGGGAAAATCGAGGAAGCGCGCGCCCTTGGAAGGAGTCTGGGTTTACGGATGAAAACAATCCAGCAGGACATAGATGCCAGGTAAATTGGCGGAAATTTAGAGTACCAATTGAAAACCAAAAAGGAATCAAAATGAAGATAATTGGCGTGTCAGGATCACCAATCAAAAACAGCAACACCGATCGCGCAATCAAGCTGATGATGGAAGCAACAGGCGGCGAAGCCGAATTTATCAAGCTCTCGGATTACACCGTCGCACCATGCAAGGGCTGTCTTGGCTGCAAGGCAACGAATCGCTGCGTGATCAAGGACGACGGGATTGCTATTGCGGAAAAAGTCAAACAGGCGGATGTGCTCATCGTTGGGGGGGGTCCCCCTACTCAACGATGGACGCCCGCACCAAGGCCTTTCTTGAGCGGCTCTACCCGCTGCGGCACAATCATGGTTATCTCGCAGGAAAGCTGGGCGCCGCAGTGGTGGCCTCCTGCGTGGTCAACGAACATGAGCTGCTCCCTCCCGCCTGCCAGATGGGAATAAACGCCATCCAGTTTTTTATGATGGAAGAAGGCATGGACTTTGTTGGTGCGGTTAAAATTGAAGGCAACGTGCCTTGCATCAAGTGCGGCAACAGCGCTACCTGCAAAATGGACGGCATAAAGATGCTTTATGGCGCGGAGGCGACTGTCGACTCGGTGGGGATCAAGCTGTTTGAAGAACAGCAGATGGCACTCGATGGCGCCGCAGACCTTGGCCGAAAAATCGCGCAAAAGTTTGCGCAATGATGCTCTGAAGGGCAAGCAGCAATCGAATTGACAGGAGAATATCATGTCCCTCAAAACACACCTGTCTGATCGACCTTATTTGGGCGGCAAAAAGAAGTGAATTAAATAAGGTCGCAGACAGGCTGACCAACAATAGGAGAATCTCATGCAGACGACCCTTGCTTTTGATGTGTATGGAACATTGATCAACACACAGGGCGTGCTTACCGCGCTGGCGGAGCTGGTTGGCGACAAGGCCACAGCTTTTTCCCAAACCTGGCGAGACAAACAGCTGGAATACTCATTCCGCCGCGGGCTCATGCAAAACTACGAAACCTTTGCCGTTTGCACAAGCCAGGCTCTTGATTACACTTGCGCGTTCTATAGGTCGCCGCTGACTCGGGAGCAGAAAAATGACTTGCTGGGGATTTACCGTGAACTTCCGGCATTTGATGACGTCAAGGAAGGGTTGACTCAGCTAAAGAACGCCGGGTTCCGCCTTTTTGCTTTTTCCAACGGTGAAACTGCTGCTCTTGAGAGACTGCTGAGTGCGGCAAAGATCAGGGAGCTGTTTCTCGATCTCGTCAGTGTCGACGACCTCAAGACTTTCAAGCCCTGCCCCGCTGTCTATGCCCATTTCTTAAGGCAATCGCAAGCATCCGGAGAGAGCGCGTGGTTGATATCGAGCAACCCGTTTGATGTCATAGGAGCGATTTCTTCGGGGATGAAAGCCGCCTGGATAAAACGCTCTCCTGACGCGGTCTTTGACCCCTGGGGGATCGAACCGACAATCACGGTGACAAACCTTATTGAACTAAAAGAGCAACTGAGAAAATAACCTCTCCTGACGAATCCAAATAAAAGCATGCGCAGCATTAGAAATCGAGCCTTACGAATAAGACCCGGGGGAACTCGGTATTTGGCAAAAGGAGCAACTCATGCGTTTTGACTCCATTGAAAATACGAAGTGCGACATTCTGATCATAGGTGGTGGCGGGGCAGGATTAAGAGCAGCAATTGCGGCAGCAGAGAGTGGCGCCGACGTGCTC
>CALZIC010000266.1 GCA_945787285.1 uncultured Desulfuromonadales bacterium | reverse complement strand
ATCAAGGCCTTGTGCGGAGACGTACATCGTACGTCGCACAAGCAAGGCCGCAGATTGACGCCGAGATTGCGGAAAAGGGCCGTTTTCGGATGAAAACTAGTTGGGCGCGACCACGGAAACGGCTACACGGCGGTTCTTCTGGCGCCCTTCGGCGGTGTCGTTGCCGGCAATCGGCCGGTCTTCACCGAATCCCTGGGCCTGAAGCACCTTGGTGTCGACACCGAAATTTTCGATGAGATAACGGCGGACGCTGTCGGCGCGGCGCTGAGAAAGGCCGAGGTTGTAGGCGTTCGAACCACGCGAGTCGGTATGGCCGCCGACCAGAATCTGGTAGCCGCGATACTTGGCGATAAACTCGGCCGCCTCCTTGAGCTTGGCCTGGTAGACCGGGCGGATATCCGCCTTGTCGGTGTCGAACTCAAGATGCAGCGAGATGGTAATCGGGCATCCCTGCTCATCAACCGCGAGCCCCTTGATGGTGGCGGGGCAGTTGTCGAGGTAGTCGAAAACGCCGTCACCGTCGCTGTCGAGGGGGCACCCCTTGCCATCCACCGGAGCCCCCTGGGGGGTCTTGGGACACTTGTCGAGATAATCGGCAACCCCGTCGCCGTCGCTGTCAGGCGGGCACCCCCTGGCATCGACCTTGACCCCCTTGGGGGTGCCGGGACACTTGTCCTGGTCCTCGTAGACGCCATCGCCGTCGCTGTCGAGAGGGCACCCGTTGGCGTCGACGCTCGCACCGCGGGGGGTGTCGGGACACTTGTCGAGATAGTCGTAAACGCCGTCGCCGTCACTGTCGAGAGGGCAGCCTTTGCTGTCGACAGCAACTCCGCGCGGAGTCTCGGGGCAGCGATCGAGGTCGTCGGCAACCCCGTCGCCATCGCTGTCACGGGGCGCAACCGGAGCGTCCTTACCACCGAAGAGGAAAGTCAGGCCGGCGGTGTAGAGAAAGTTGTTGTCGGTCTGGTTGCTTTCATCGACCCCCTGATCGAGGCCGATCAGGTGACGTGCGTCGAGGCGCAGAGCCACGTCTTCGGCCATGAAGTACTTCATACCGGCACCATAGCCGGCAAGGAAAGTATCGTCACGGGGACCGTCCGCCGGGTCGAGCACAATGTTGCCGCCGCCGATGGCCAAATAAGGCACAAGACGGCTTTCAGGCATGAAGTGGTAAAGCGCCTCAAGGCGATAGAGCAGACCATCGACATCGGTCAACCCACCCCTGGTGGACATCCTCTCGCCATCGGCAATAAAGTTGAAAAGGCCTTCGACAGCCCAGCTTTCGGTGAAATTGTAGCCGAGACCGATTCCGTAGTTCACCCGGTTGCGGTTGGTGAAATCCTGATCGCCTTCATAGGTAAAACCACCGATCATCGGCGATACCGTGAAGGCACCGGCCCGATTTTCGGCAAAAGCGTTCCCCGCCATGAAACAGCAGAGAGCAAGGGACAACAGCGTACTGGCCAATCTTTTCATTTTGACAACATCCTCCTGAGTGGTTTCATCTGGAACTCATTTGCAAAAGCATATGAATGTCGCAGAATATACCAATCGCCGCATACCTTGGCAAGCGAGAACATTGAATATTGAGCCAGTTACCTGTTTTTTAATGAGCACTCGAAACCTGTCACCTAATCCTGTTCCGGAGCCGGTTCTTCGACTGCAGATGAGGGCTTTGCTTTGGCCTTGGCTTTGGCGGCCTGGCCCTTGATCCGGGTTTTTGGCAGGGTAAAAGTGACGTTTGTGCCCTTATCCACCTCGCTGCGAAGACGTACTTTTCCGCCGCTGCGCTGCACCAGCTCCCTGACGAGAATCAGCCCGAGGCCGCTGCCGGTCTCGCCAGCGGTGCCGGCCTTCGACAGCCGGGTCGCCATTTGAAAGACCTTTTTCATGTCGCCCTTGGTCATCCCCACCCCCGAATCGAGGACCGACACCCGGACTTTTCCTCCCCGGGCCTTGGCCTGCACCTCGACGGTTGCCCCGGGCCGGGAATACTTGACCGCATTGGAAACCAGGTTGCGCAGTACCGACCGGACCGCATCCGACTCGGCCAGCACATAGGTCTGGCGCGGCGCCGAGTTGATCAGGCTGATATTTTTCGCTCCAACGAGCTTTCTCTGCTGGGAAAGACACGATTCGACCAATTCGTAGAGGTCGAGACCCTCGGGCGCAGGCGGGGTCGTATCGACCTTGAGCTGGGCCCATAACAAAAGGTTTTCCAGGAGCCCCTGGGACTTGTCAGCCGCCTGAAAAATGCCCGAACTCAGAGAACGCCGCTCTTCTTCGGAGAGTTCGGAAAAATTTTTTCGAAGGAGCTCGGTGTTGCCGATCAGGCTGGTGAAAGGGGCTCGCAGATCGTGGGCGATCACGTCGAACAACCGGGCTTTTTCTGCATTGGCATCGTGCAGACGGCGGATCATGCGGTTGGTGATCAGCACCACCGCGATGGCCAGGACCAGAACGATGGCCGTTTCAAACAGACTTTCAATCGTATTGATCGGCGTTGCTGGCGCCTTGAGAACCTTGTGGGGCAGGTCAAAAAATTCATTAAGCCAGATCATAAGGATAACAATGGCAAAGCCAACAGCCTCGACTATCAGGATTTTTCTGGGCACCACCGGTTTTGACATATCAAAACTCCCTGGCGGGGATTCCCCGCTATTTGCGGGCCCTCTGACAGGCCCAGTCCAGTATTTTCAGGACGATAATTAAACAAAACCGAAGAACAAAATGCAATCATAAAAATGGCCTTCCCCCCTTCCGCCGCTGCGGCAGCCGGCAAACGAGGGAATGTGCCCTTCAAATATATTTATTTCTGCCGTTGAAAAAATGCGAAGACGGCCAGGGCCAGAGCCTCCGAAAACCCGGGGACCGCGCGCAACTCTTCGAGGGAGGCCTCACGGACTTTTCGTAAACTGCCGAAATGTTTTAGAAGCGTCTTTCGTCGCGACGGTCCGACACCGGGGACATCCTCGAGGGTCGAGTGGAGTGACGCCTTACCACGCAGCTTGCGGTGGTAGGTGATGGCAAAGCGGTGGGCCTCATCCCGCAATCGCTCGAGCATGAAGAGAGCCGCAGAGCCCTGCCTCAGCAGCAGCGGATTTTTGCGCCCCGGTCGAAAGAAACGTTCTTCGCTGCGCTCGACCACACTCCCTTTGACATTGCTGAATACCCGGCTCTTGGCAATACCGGCGACGTCGATGGCCGCGGCCAGGTTCAATTGTTCGAGCACCTGGTAGACTCCCGAAAGCTGGCCCTTGCCGCCGTCGATAAGGATAAAATCGGGGAGCACGCCTTCCTCAACCCCTCGCTGCAAGCGCCGTTTGAGCACTTCGGCCAGGGAGGCGAAATCGTCCGCCCCGGCCACGGTTTTTATGCGGTAATGCCGGTATTCGGCCTTGGCCGGCTCGCCGTCGAGCAGCACCACCATGCTTCCGACGCTCTGCTGTCCCTGCACATTGGAAATATCGAAGCACTCCATCCGGCGGGGCAGGCGTGAAAGCTTCAGGCGATTGCGAATCTCGGCCAGCACCCCCTCCCGGGCCTCGCGGCGGCTTCCCCTTTCGCGGAACGATTCGAGGGCGTTGCGCTCGGCCATCTCGAGCAGTCCCCGCTTGTCCCCCCGTCGGGGGCAAAGCAATGCGACCTTCCGCCCCTTGCGCTCGCCGAGCCATTCGGCAAGGGTATCGCGGTCGCCGGGAAAAAAGGGAACGATCACCTGGTCGGGGATGACCACGTCCCGGCCGTAGAACTGCTGGAGAAAAGACGACAGCAGCTCATCCTCATCGAGCTTCCAGTCAACCGAAAAGTTGCGCCTGCCGACCAGCTTTCCCTGCCGGACAAAGAGAACGGCGATCTCGACCTCCCCCCCCTCGCGATGCAGGCCGACCACGTCCTGGTCACAGCCGCCGGCGGCCACCACTTTCTGCTTCTCCACCGTCTGCTCGATCGCCCCGATCTGGTCGCGCAGGCGGGCGGCTTCTTCGAAGCGCATTTCCGCCGAAGCCTCGGTCATTTTTTTCTGCAGCTGTGCCACCACCTCCTTCTCCCTTCCGGAGAGGAGGGCGACCACCCCCCTGACCAGGGCTGCGTAGTCGGCGGGACTGATCGCGCCATGGCAGGGGGCGCTGCACTGGCCGATCTGGTAGAAAAGGCACGGCCGGCCGCGACGCCTGCAGGTGGCCAGCGGGTAATGACGCAGGGGGAAGATCCGGTAAATCTCCTTGAGGGTCTCGCGTACCGCCGTGGCGGCGGAGAAGGGGCCGAAATAGAGGGCCCCGTCGCGCTTGACCTTTCTCACCACCTGCAGGGCCGGGAATTCTTCACGGGGGTCGATGCGCACGGAGACGTAGGTCTTGTCGTCGCGCAGGGT
>CALZIC010000265.1 GCA_945787285.1 uncultured Desulfuromonadales bacterium | reverse complement strand
GCTCGGCAAAAAACTCGCATGCCAGGGCGCATTTTTCGATTTCGGCACGGCCGTCACTTATCGGCTTGCCCATCTCCAGGGCCATCATCCGGGCATATTCGTCCTTGTTGCCCCGCAGCACTGCAGCCACCTTGTGCATCAACTCACAACGCAGAGCCACATCGGTCGTGCGCCATCGGAACCAACCCTGGTAGGCATCCTCGATGACCGCCCGGGTCTTGACAGTGGACCACTCCTGATAGGTCTCCACCTGTTCCCCGGTGGCCGGGTTGATTATTTCAAAAGCCATGCTCTGTCCCTCATATTTATAATTCGTTGCAAAGTCGCTCAGACCTCATCCCGGGTCAGGACACCGTCGATCATCCGCCACAGCTGCCGCCCGTTACCGTCGATAAGAGGCTGCGCGAGAAGGGCCTGGGGGAAGTTCTGATAACAGACCGGGCGCAGAAAACGATCGATGGCGGCGGTTCCAACCGAGGTTGTCCGGCCGTCGGTGGAGGCCGGATAAGGTCCGCCATGGGCCATAGAGTCGCACACCTCCACCCCGGTTGGAAAGCCGTTGAACAACAGCCGGCCGGCCTTGCGCTCAAGCAGGAAAAAAAGCTCGCGGCACGTCTCGATCTCCCCTTCGCCCGCATGGACGGTAGCGGTCAACTGTCCGGGCAAGGTTCGAGCGGCTTCCACCATTTCTGATTCGGAGTCGCATACCACACAAACGGACGACGGGCCGAACACCTCTTCGAGGATCTCGGGATGGGAAGCAAGGTATCGGGCCTCGGTCTTCAGCAACACCGGCGCGGCAAGGCAGCCGGCTTCTGGCCTGAGGCCAACGGGACCGAGGATTTCGACCCCCTCGAGGGACGCGAGCGAGGACACCCTCTGCCAGTAGTTGTCCTTGATGGCCGGACTGAGCATGGTGCCGGGAGCCGTTTCCGCCAGACAAGCGCCTGCCTCCTGGAGAAAAGCGTCCAGACCGGGCCCGCACACGGCAAAGACCAGCCCCGGGTTGGTGCAGAACTGGCCGACGCCCAGGCTCACCGATTCGACCCATCCCCGGGCAATCGTCGCTCCCCTCTCTCCAAGGGCCTGGGGCAGCAGAAAAACCGGATTCACGCTGCCCATTTCGGCATAGACCGGAATCGGCTCGGGCCGGCAGGAGGCCAGGTCGAACAGCGCCCGTCCTCCCTGCAGCGAACCGGTAAAGGCGACCGCCTTTATCAGCGGGTGGGTCACCAGCGTGGCACCGACTTCGATGCTGCAGCCCTGCACCAGGCAGAAGCACCCTTCGGGCATGGCGCATTTTACTACCGCCTGCTGAATGGCCCGTCCAACCAGTTCCGAAGTCCCCGGATGCGCCGGATGCCCTTTGACCACCACCGGACAGCCGGCAGCCAGGGCCGAGGCCGTATCACCGCCGGCCACGGAAAAAGCCAGGGGGAAGTTGCTGGCACCGAAAACGGCGACCGGACCCAAGGGGATGTGCATCATCCGCATATCCGGCTTGGGCAGCGGGGTTCTCTCAGGCTGGCCGCGATCGATCCTCGGCCCTGCATAATGCCCTTCCCTGATCCGTTGGGCAAAAAGTTTCAGCTGATTGCAGGTGCGCCCCCGTTCGGCCTCGATGCGGCCAGGGAGAAGGCCGGTTTCATCGCAGGCCCGTTGGATCAAAACATCCCCAAGGGCGAGAATCTCCTCGGCTATCGCGTCCAGAAACCTCCCCCTCTGCTGCGGGTCGGTCTGGCGGTAGGAGTCGAAATCCCGCTCAGCCAGACGGGCCGCACGGTCCACATCCGCCTCGGCCCCCTCGTGGAACAGAGGGTCCAACAGGGCGCCAGTCGCAGGATTAACGGCTTTGAAGGTCTCTTTTCCCGAAAAACAATGGTCCGAACCAATTAGGTGCTTTCCCGTCAACGTCATGGCGCCATCCTTTAATTGAAGCGGTAAAAATTAAGACAGCTTCGGTATTTCGGCTTCGAAAACCTTCCAAACCTCGCGTTTCAGTTCGGCAAAAAACTCAGGCGTGACGAACTTGGGGAGCTTCACGTTCGGATTCGGCTCCTCGAAAACCTGCGCAGGAAGGGTGTATTCCTCATCGACATAGCCCTGCTTGCGCTCCAGGGCCAGCCCCAGCAGGTAGGCTCGGCGCACGGCTGCCTCGATCTGTTGCGGGGAGATTTCGAGGCCGGTCGCGGCCTTGACCGAATCGCTGACCAGCGGGTGGTTGATGCCCAATCCGATGAACTTGCACAGGCCGATCATGTCGTAACCGACCATCAGCAGTCCCTTTTCGGTAATCGCCCTGACCCAGTAGTCGAGGCTGGTCTTCCCTTCCCTGACCAGCAGCAGATAGGTCGCCATCGACATGTGTCCCCCGGCGATGGCCCAGGGATAACCGGGATTGGTCTCGGGCAGGTAGGCCGGCAGCTCCAGCCCCTTGACATGAATGGCGTAAGCCGCTTCTTTCAACTGGGCCGCCAGCCGTCTCGAGCCACGGCCGATTTCGGCTAGATGCCCCAGGCCGGTCTGCCTGACCAGGTCCTTGATTTTTTCGAACTCGCCGAAGGTCGCCCCGTTGAGAATCGGTTTTTCCGGGTGCCGGGCGTTGTAGTCAAGGACGTAGGAGATGGTGGTGCCGAGAGAGATGGCATCCATGCCGAGATTATCGCACAGCTGGATGAGCTCTGCCGCCATGGCGCCGTGGTGCAGGCCGAGATTGGTGCCGAGCAGGTTGAGAGGCTCGAAGTCGAACTTGGCGAGAAACTCCCCGGTCTTTCCCTCCGGGGTGCGGCGGTAGATGTTGTTGTGACAGCGGATGCCGCAGCGGAAGCAGGAAGCCGATTTCACATCGAGATCCTTCTCGACGTTTTCCCTGAACACCCCTTCCACCCCGTCGTTGCCCTGGGGACGGAAGTTGTTCTCAGGCACGCCGTAAAAGGCCTGCAGCACCTCGTAGGAGGCCCAGGTGCCGCCGTTGCCCCCCTGGGAGACCGGCTGAAAGCGGGCCGAGGAGCCCCCTGTCACGATCTCCTTGTTGATATCCCGGATAGCCGGGGTGACCTTGTCGAGCTTGTCACGGCTCTGGGCGACGATGGCGATCAGGTTCTTGAAGCCCATGAGGCTCCCCATGCCGCCGCGGCCGGCAAACCGGCACTTGTCATCGCCGGTTTTCAGCTGGTTTTCCGTGCTCAGCGCCACCGCCCCCATGAAGACGTCGCGGTAGTTTTCACCGGCCGGTCCGATGGCAGCAAAATGGGCATCCGGGTACTCTGCATGCAAGGCCATGATTTTCTCGTGGGTGGTCAACCCGAGCAGATGACCGGCCGACTTGAGCTCCACCCTGGGCCCAGCATCCCCTTCGGAGACGACGGCATAAACAGGCTTTTCCGAACAGTTCTCGAAAATGACTTCATCGACTCCGGCCCACTTGAGCTTGCTGCCGAACTTGCCGCTGGCCGCCGACCACATGGCCGAGGGCAGCCCCTTCTCCGATCCTTTCAGGGGGCTGTAAGCGGAAAAGTAGCTGCGCAGACCGGTCATGATGCTGGTGCCGGTCAGCAGGCCGGTATTCAATATCAGCGGATTCTCAGGGGTGTAGGCCTCTTGGATATCCCGTTCGGCGAGCAGCTGGAAGGACCGTCCGAACCCTCCCATCACGTCTTCGAGGTTTTTACAGGCAACGTCCGCAAACGCCACAGCGCCACTCTTCAGGTCAATGGTGCAGCGATGGTACAGAACCTTTGACGGGTCCGTGGTCGGGTCTTCGGTCAGCATGCGCATATGTATCTACCTCCTCGATAACGATTCCTGGTCGCGATCAGTACAAGCCCCCGCAGTCAGCCGCCGGCGACAAAGGGGAAAAGGGACAGGGTATCGCCATCCTGCAAAAGGTACTCCTGATCTGAATGGCGATCATTCACAACGACAATGCCCACCTGTCCTTCGGGCAGGGCCAGCTCTTCGATGACATGCCTCACCAACGTTCCCGCGGGAAGCTGCCGGGCCTCCTTCTTGAACCGGCCGATCCGAAACGAGCCGTAAAGCCGTATTTCTATATGAATAGACTTAGACATTGCCAATAAGTCTGCCCAATATTTTCGCCAATTTCAAGTCTCCTCTTGCCTCATTGCCCGTATTTCATTTTTAAGCGGTACCAAAAGACTGCCAGAGAGTACCTCTTGTATACAGGTTGGACAAGCCACTGAAACGACACCGGCCCCGATAGGACTTGATCCTGTGCAGTATTTCTGCAATATTCGAGACTTACTAATATGACCTGCATCCGCAAGTTCTGACCGGGCAATAGCGCAAGTCATTGACCTGCCTAAGCGTTCAAAAAATCACCGACGAAACTATGGGTGCGCCTCAGATTTTTTGAAACACTTATTCA
>CALZIC010000264.1 GCA_945787285.1 uncultured Desulfuromonadales bacterium | reverse complement strand
CGCGCCTCCTTCGACTCCCAGTCCCCCTGGCACCAGACCAACGGTTTTCGGCTCAACTGTGACAACCACCATGCCCTGACCTTCGAGGACGGCGAACAGGAGGTTTCTGTTACCGCTCATTACCGCCCCAACGGCTACCTGCTGGAGTTGCCCGGAGGCGAGATGCTGGTGCGCGGCGAGATCGACGCCGAGGGGGAGTTGCTGGCCGATCTCGGCGGGGCGCGCCTCAAGGCCAGCGTGGTGCGCAACGGGGCGGAGCGGACCATCCTCTACCAGGGGAGCAGCCATCGTCTCACCCTGCAGGACCCCTACGCCTGCGGTGAACAGGAGTCCGGCGGGGGACGGTTGACCGCGCCGATGCCCGGCAAGGTCATCGCCTTCATGGTGGAGGCCGGGGCCGAGGTGGAGCAGGGGACACCCCTGGTGATCCTCGAGGCGATGAAGATGGAACACACCATCACCGCGCCCAAGGCGGGCAAGGTCATCGCCCTCAACTTCGCCGTCGGGTCGCTGGTGAACGACGGGGCGGAACTGATCGCTTTCGAAGTCGCTGAAGGAGCCTGAGATGCCGTTGCCCAAACGCGTAAAAATCGTCGAAGTCGGCCCCAGGGACGGGTTGCAGAACGAGGCTCAGATGGTACCGACGGAGGTCAAAATCGGCCTCATCGATCGCCTCAGCCGCAGCGGGCTTGTCGCCATCGAGGCCACCAGTTTCGTCTCCCCCAAGTGGGTGCCGCAGATGGCTGACAGTACAGCCGTCATGGAGGGGATCGACCGTCGCCTCGGGGTCAGCTACCCGGTGCTCACCCCCAACCTCAAGGGGCTCGAGGCGGCAGCGGCCGCAGGGGCCACCGAGGTGGCGATCTTCGGCGCCGCCTCCGAGGCCTTTTCGCAGAAGAACATCAATTGCTCCATCGATCAGAGCCTGGAGCGATTCGCCCCGCTGGTCGCCGCCGCCACCGAGCGCAACATGCGGGTGCGGGGATACGTCTCCTGCGTCCTCGGCTGCCCCTACGAGGGGGATGTGGCGCCGGAGTCGGTGGCCAAAGTCGCCCGGCGCCTGCTCGATCTGGGGTGTTACGAGGTCTCCCTGGGGGACACCATCGGCGTTGGCACCCCGGGCAAGGCCCGGGCCATGGTCGAGGTGGTCTCCGCCGTCGTACCGGTGCAGCATCTGGCCGTTCACTTCCACGACACCTACGGGCAGGCCCTGGCCAATGTTCTGGCCTGCCTCGAGCGGGGGGTCGCCGTGGTCGACAGCTCGGTGGCGGGCCTCGGCGGCTGCCCCTACGCGGCGGGCGCCTCGGGAAACCTGGCCAGCGAGGACCTGCTCTACATGCTCGAAGGCTTAGGCATCGAGACGGGGGTCGATCTGCAGGCCCTCATCGAGGCCGGCCTCTACATCAGCAAGAGCATCGGGCGGCCCACCGGCTCCAAGGTGGCTCAGGCCCGGGGTTGTCAGGCCGCTCTTGAGAAGCAGGCGTCGTGATCGCCCCAGGTAGGGTGGGCTGTGCCCACCGAAATCGATAAATCCCTTTTGTGCCGGTGGGCAGAGCCCACCCACCAAAAAACACAAGAAAAGCGTTTTAAACCAACAAATTTCAGAATAGGAGGCTTCCCATGTCCATCCAAGCTAACAGTGCAGCCCTGACCCTTGATTCTTCTTCCTGCGCCGATGAGTACCGGAGCAAGCTCTGCACCCCTGCCGAGGCGGCCGCCGAGGTTCGGAACGGCGAATTCCTGGTCTTTCCGATCTGCGCCGGGGAGCCGATCCTCTTCACCAATGCCCTGGCCGCCCGCCAGGAGAGCCTGGAAGGGGTCACCATCAACCAGCAGCATCACGTCTGCAAGGACTACTTTACCGAAACCTCGCCCAAGCATATCAAGGTCAATTCCTGGTTCACCAGCGGTGCTTCGCGCAAGGCGGTGCAGAACGGCTGGGCCGACTGGGTCCCCAACTACTTCCACGAGGTCCCCAAGCTGATGACCGAATACTGGCCCGTCGACTGGGTCGGTACCATGGTTTCGCCCATGGACGAGCACGGTTACTTCACCTGCAGCCTTTCGGTGGCCTACACCATGGCGGCTCTCAAGAAAGCCAAAAAAGTGGTGGTCCAGGTCAACGAAAACTGCCCCCGCACCCACGGCGACTGTCACATCCACATCTCCGAGGTCGATTTCATCCTCGAGAGCACCGACCCGGTGGTAGAGCTCGCCGTCCCGCCTGTCACCGAAATCGAAGAGCTGGTCGGCGGCTACATCTCTGAACTCATCGAAGACGGCTCGACGTTGCAGCTCGGCATCGGCGGCATTCCCAACGCCGTCTGCAAGGCCCTGCTGCAGAAAAAGGATCTCGGCATCCACACCGAGATGATCACCGACGGCATGGTCGATCTGCTCAAGAGCGGTGCCGCTAACAACTCGAAAAAGACCCTCAATCGGGGCAAGACCATCGGTACCTTCGCCCTCGGAACCCGGCGTCTCTATGAGTTCATGCACGATAATCCGACCATCGAGATGCACCCGGTCGATTACACCAACGATCCCTACATCATCGGCCAGCACGACAATATGGTCTCCATCAACGCAACTATCGAGGTCGACCTGCTCGGCCAGTGCGCCTCGGAGAGCATGGGGACGGTGCACTGGAGCGGCACCGGCGGCCAGGCCGACTTCGTGCGCGGCGCAACCCGCTCCAAGGGGGGCAAGAGCTTCATTACTCTGCCCTCGACGGCTAAAGGCGGAACCATCTCCCGCATCATGCCGACCCTGCAGCCCGGGGCGGTGGTGACCACCAATAAGAACGAGGTCGATTATGTGGTCACCGAGTTCGGTGTCGCCCACTTGCGCGGCCGGACCGCCGGCCAGCGGGCCCAGGCCCTGATCGAGATCGCCCATCCCGATTTCCGCGAGGAGTTGCGGGCCGCCGCCCGGGCGATGAACCGCATGTAAGCTGTTGGGATAAGCCGGAGAGGTGGGAGTGCCCCCAGCCGGGTCTGTCGCCAGCCCGGATGCTCGGCAGGGGCCGCCGTGGTCCCTGCCGAAACATAAAACCGCGCCTGAGGAGAGAGTTATGCAAACCCAGAAGCAAGCCTGCGAAACCACACCGCCGAGAGGGGTCCATACCGACGAAGGTGTCCGCCTGCTGTACGATATGAGCAAAGAACAGTTGATCGGCCTTCTGATTGACGACGCCAAGAACTGGCTCGCCCACGACGGCCTCTGGTTCCAGGCTATCGAGGCCACCCATGGCATGGAGACCGCCATGGATGCGGACCGTGAGGCCTGGCGGCATTTTACCGTGATCGAGGCCAAGCGTATTATGGCCCGGCTCGGCATCGAACCCGGCGGGGGGATTCCCGCCCTGGTTGAGTGTCTTAAGCACCGCCTCTATGCAAGGCTCAACCTCCAGGAGTCGATCGAACTGACGGATAACCGAGTTGTCTTCAGGATGGTTGACTGCCGGGTGCAGTCAGCGAGAAAGCGCAAGGGGCTGCCCGACTTCCCCTGCAAGTCGGTGGGGATCGTCGAGTATTCTGAGTTTGCCAAGGCGATTGATCCTCGAATCGAGACCCGTTGCATCGCCTGCCCCCCTGACGAACACCCCGAGTATTACTACTGTGCCTGGGAATTCACCCTTCCCTGAGCACGACAGAGCGCCTCCGTGAGTCCTGCAATTGCCCGAAGGCTAAGGTCTTCGGGCTTTTTTTCTCCGTCTTGGCGCTCTGTCGAAGAGTAAAAATTGGGAGGCTCTGTAAGAAAACGGAAGTTTGTTTCCAGGTTTCAGAAATGGTTTGCTGTTGGCGTCGAGGTTGCCAAGATATTGTTTCTATGTGTTTTTTAGAACATGGCCTTAACAGGCCAAGGAGGTCAAACATGAATCAGGCAACCCTCGCTCTTCCCCATTTCAGCCGTAGCCGCTTTCTGCTGGCCCGCTGGGGCATCTTTGCCATGCTGGTTTTCGCCTACATGCTGGTCTTTTTCCACCGCATGGCTCCGGCAGTGGTTTCCGCCGATCTGATGCGCGATTTCGGCACAAGCGGGGCGGCCCTCGGGTCCCTGGCGGCGATGTATTTCTACATCTATACCGCCATGCAGATCCCCTCCGGGGTGTTGGCCGACACCCTTGGGGCCCGATTCACGGTGGCCGCGGGCAATATTGTTGCCGGTGCCGGCTCGATCTGCTTCGGCCTGGCTGACAGCTTCTTGGCGGCCTCCTGCGGGCGCGCGCTGGTCGGGCTGGGGGTGTCGGTGGTCTTCGTCGGGTTGTTCAAGAGCAACAGTGTCTGGTTCAGTGAGCGAAACTACGGCATGGTCAGCGGCCTGACTTTACTGTTGGGGAATCTTGGAGCTATGGCCTCGGCGGGACCTCTGGCGGTCCTGTTGGGGG
>CALZIC010000263.1 GCA_945787285.1 uncultured Desulfuromonadales bacterium | reverse complement strand
TGACGCCAATCTGTCCGAACCGAAATTTCAATCCTGCGCCATTTGCCATTTGCCGTCCGTGGGGTGGACGGGGCCCGACATGATGATCAACGCCCATGGGGCGGTCTACGAAGGGGCGGTACATGGACGTTTCGGAAACCGGAAGCCGCCCAGCTCCGCCTATGCGACCCTGAGCCCAAAATTCCGCAAGATTAATGGGGGACTCTTTGTCGGTGGGAATTTCTGGGACGGCCGGGCCACCGGGGAAGTGCTTGGCAATCCGGCGGCCGACCAGGCGCTGGGGCCTTTTCTCAACCCCGTGGAACAGAACAACCCCAGCAAGTGGGCCGTGGTAAAGAAGGTCTGCATGAGTCAGTACGGCGACCTTTATAGGGCCGAATTCATGGCCGAGTATTCCGGAATGAATCCCTGCATGGAGAAGAATGTCGAGAAGGCCTACAATTTTATCGGATTGGCCATTGCCGAATACGAGGATTCCAGTGAAGTGAATCAGTTTACTTCCAAGTACGATTACTACCTGATGGGCGCTGGCGATTTGACACCGAAGGAAAATGACGGGTTGATGCTTTTCAATGGCAAAGCCAAGTGTTTCCAATGTCATCCAAGTGCCAAAGGCCCAAATGACGAACCTCCTCTGTTCACCGATTTCACCTACGACAACCTGGGGGCTCCCAAGAACCCGGAGAACCCTTTTTACTACATGGATAAGGTAAAAATCCGTAATGACAAAGGTGAACTGGTAGCCGTTAACCCCGATGGTAAAAAATGGGTCGACCCCGGTTTGGGAGGTTTCCTCATGACCCGCCCGGAGTGGGAGGATTACGCGGGTGAGAACAAGGGCAAGCACAAGGTACCGACTCTGAGAAATGTCGACCAGCGGATCCGTGAGGGGTTCGTGAAGGCCTTTGGGCACAACGGCTTTTTCAAGTCTCTCAAGGGGGCGGTCAAGTTCTACAACACGCGCGACGTGTGGCCTGAGTGCCCTGATTTCACCCCTCATGACCCCACCGACGACTACACCGAGGCCATGGCTCTGAAGTATGAATGCTGGCCCGCAGCAGAGGTTTCGGAGAATATCAACACGGACGAGTTGGGCAACCTCGGCTTGACCGAATATGAAGAAGACGCGCTCGTCGCCTTCATGAAAACCCTTTCGGATGGCTACGATGTGCCGCCCACTGGCAAAGACCTTTACGATGCCTACTGCATGGGTTGCCACGGTAGTGCCGACCCGGCCGATATGAACCCGCCACCGGTTGCGCCGCGCAAGGTCATCGGGGCCCGTGCCTGCTCGATCAAGGGTGGGATCTACGGCACCTACGTCTTCAAAAAGGGCGTCAAGCCGATGCAGTTTATGCAGAAATCCTTCACCGACGAGCAGATCATGATGATCGCAGATTACCTCAATTCATTTGACGGGATCATGGGCAAACAGCGCTTCATGACCACCTGCGCCGGTTGCCACGGCATGGACGCCAAGGGCGGTCGGGTCGACGAGGAGATCTGGGGCGAGGATGCCTACGAGATCAAGGAAACGATCTATGATGAAGACGCGATGCGTTTCCTGAAGTGTCTGCCTTTTGACGATGTCAAGGCCATCGGTGGATATCTGAGTGGTTATGACGATGGGTATTACGACGAGGATGACAAGTCCAGTGATATGCCCAGCTACGAGGATGACAAGTCGGAATATATGCCCAGCTATGAGGATGATCGTTCGAAAGATTGATGAGTAGCGGCGCTCGAGAGGCCGAGTTGAATCACAGGCTGGCGAGGGGGAATCATTGTCCCCCTCGCCAGTTTTTTTGTGCTTTACGCCTTGGTGGGGACCGCCAGGGTTTTGAGTTCCTCGATCAACCCTGGCAGACCGTCCTCTTCGACAATGGAGCACTGCTCTTCAAGGACCGCTTCCAAAATGATGTCGGTGGTCAGCGGATTGGCCAGCACCACGCGGAAGACGGTGATGATATCGCCTCCGTAGCGGGCCGGGGCGAGTCGGGTGCGTGATACGAAGGTCTTTCCTGCCTCGCGCTGCAGTTTTTGAATGGTCGCGGTGACCTGATCGAGAAGGGCATTGATCTGGCGGCTTTTTTCCGGTGAGGCTTTAGCCAGTTCCTGCTGCAGCCATGCCGGATTATAGCGGTAAGTGAGGATGTTGAGCTCCGGGGCCGTCACCAGCTCGAAGTCGGGGTGGGCCTCGATCCGCTCGGCAAAGCGGCGAGCCTGGTTGATCCCCAGGTCCATCAGCAGTTCGTACCCTTTGCGACCGATGATGGAGAGCCCGGCGTGAACCAGCATCGCCTTGCCAGGGCGTGAACCCTCCAGAGTGTGGCTTCCGAGGTCCTTGGAACCCGGGCGAAGAATATAGGCTGCGTGGTGCTCAATGGCCTGGAGCGTCGCAGGGTCCTTGAATACCACCATCCCCGCGCCCATCGGAACATAGAGCTGCTTGTGGGCATCCAGGGTGACCGAATCGGCCCGTTCGATGCCGCGCAGAAGCCCCTTGTAGGTATTGGAGAACAACGTCGGCCCCCCCCAGGCGGCATCCACATGAAAGTGGCACCCCAGTTCGGAGGCAAAGTCCGCCATCGCCTCCAGGGGGTCGACGCTGCCGGTCTCGGTGGTTCCGGCGATACCGATCAGGCTCAGCGGCCGAATCCCCTCATCGCGCAGCCTGCGGCAGTGGTTTCGCAGCTGCTTCATGTCGATGCGGTTATGGTCGTCGGTTTCGACCGGAATCAGGTTGTCCCGCCCGATCCCCAACAGATCGGCCGCTTTGCCCAGCGAGTAGTGAGCCCGCCGTGAAGCCAGTACCGCCAGCCCTGTGCAGTCGAGGTGCTGCAGTGCCTTCAGCATTCCCTCCTGGGCAATCCCTTTAAAATCCCCGGAGGGCGCACACAGCCTGTTGCGTGCTGCCCAGAGGGCGGTGGCGTTGGCGATTGTTCCGCCGGAGCAGAAGGCGCCAAGGGCATGCTTGCTGTCGTGGGTCCACTGATCGTAGAAAGCGTCCTCTTCGTTGAACACCAGCCGGTGGAGCATGGCCAGCACCTGGCGCTCCATCGGGGTGAATGCCTTCGAGGTTTCCACCTTGACCAGGTTCTGGTTGAGTGCGGTCATGATCCTGGAGAGCGGCAGCATGAAGTAGGGCAGGGCCGAGGTCATATGGCCGACAAAGCCGGGAGACGCGGTGTGAACCGACTGGGCGACCAGTTTCTCCTTCAGAAACGCGGTGTAATCGGAGACAAAGGTAGGTTCCTCCGGGACCATGGTGCAAGCGAAGTCCCCTTCGATGTCTTCCAGGGTGCGCTGCAGGGCGACGATATGGTCTTGAAGAAACCCGGTCACGTTGTCGGAGATGGCCTGGTCAATTTTACCCAGCGTGGAATCGGGGGCTTCCGGAATGGTAAAGATCCGGTAGAGGTTTTCCAGGTTGGCTTCTGCTACTTCTTTTGATCTAGGCATGGCTTCACATCACCGTACGTAGGTTTCAGGGGTTGGTGTCGTCATGGTCGGAACCATTTTATTCAGGGTGAAAATAGAGTGATAAAAACTCCAGACCCCCTTGTATACAAAACCCCCTGCCTTCTGTCAATTTCTAGGTGGCCGAGTCTCGGATTGGCGCTGCCGAATTAATCCTCCAGCAGACCGCAGTTGACCCGGGCCTGGGGAGCAACAGGCTGATTTTAAAAGAATAAAAAGCTCTGGAGAGTCGGGGGGGCTATTGGGAAAATAAAACGGATTTATATCACGGTGAAGACCGGAATTTTTAGGTTGCCAACCTCAGAGAATCGACGGTCTGAGAAAATCGACCACCGTGTTCGGGAGGGGGGCAGAGAAAATCCGACTTCTGATCCTCGCCAGACTGACGAGACAGCGTCTCACGTCCAAGAAAAGGTATTTTTTTACATTTTTTTTCAGGACGGGCGCTTTCAAAAAAGCAAGGGGTTCCTGTGGGTTGTAATGACTTCTGTTTTGAAAACAGTATTTTACAGAATTTTGACTATTGACTGGCCAATGCGATGTTCTTACCATTGACAGAACGGTAACCCTAATTAACACGAGGAAAGACCATGGCATCATTGTTGACCATTCTGCTTCGTGCAGCAACCCAACTGCTCCACTGGGTACGCGACATCGCTTATGAGGATATGGAACGCCAGGCCCATGGGTGGATACCGGAAGGCTCCCTCATTGAGAAGGTGCCGCGCATAAATAAACCGATAAAGATCGAATTCATGATCCCCAACAAAAATCGCCTCGAGTCGGTGCGCCGTCGTATTATCGAACTTCCGCGCTGAGTATCCGTTGCGCTTCCCCATCTCACCGCTGAGTCCCATTGTCGGAGCGGGAGATTGTGTTTTTCATCTCCACATATTTTAGAAAATTATTGAGTGGC
>CALZIC010000262.1 GCA_945787285.1 uncultured Desulfuromonadales bacterium | reverse complement strand
CATGGATTTCGCGCACGAAATCAGCCTGGTTATGCACCACGGCGTCGCCGTAGTTTTCGGGGTGAAGCAGCAGTTCCGAATAGCCCATGACCGATGCCAGGGGGGTGCGCAGTTCGTGGGCGGCGGTGGAGATAAAGTTGTCTTTCATTCGGTTCAACTCCCGCTCCCGGGTGACGTCCTGCAGGATGATCACCGTTCCTGTCTGGTTCCCGTTTTTGTTGCGCATCGCCGAGGCCCTGGCCTGCAGGATGCGCCCCCGCTCTTCGTCGAGGGGAGAGGTTTCAACCTCCCAGGAGCCCCTTTGCGCTTCATCAAAAACCTGATCAAAATCAGCATCGGTCGATAGGTCGGCAAAGAGCTTCCGGACCGGATAGAGGAGGGTCTCCGCCAGTGTGACGCCGAGCATCTCTTCGGCGGCCTGATTCAGGGACAGCACCCGGTGCCGGGTGTCGGTCACGATCAGCCCGTCGGCGACCGACTTGATGATGTTGTCGATGCGGTCCCTGGTCTCTTCGGCTTCGCTGAGGGCAAGGACCAGGGCCTGTTCGGTCCGTTTGCGCTCGGTAATCGGCACCACCACCTCGATGGCCGCCGTGATGCTGCCGTCGGCATCGCGTATGGGGGTGGCGAAAATCTGCGACCAGATTTCATTCCCTTCGGCGTCGTGCCCGCTCTGTTCATGCACCGAATGCTCGATGCCGGTGGCGAAGATGCGTTGAACTCCGCATCCGTAGCAGACGGCGTTTTTCTGGTTGAAGACCTGGAAACAGGTTTTTCCTTCGACCTGACCGAAAATGTTCTTGATCACCTCGTTGGCCATCACCACCTTGAAGTCGCGGGAGATCACGGCAAAGCCGACCCCGAGGTTGCCGGTTATCAGCTCGAGGCGGGCCCGCTCTTCGAGCAGAGCGCCTTCTGATCGGCGCCTCTCCCCGACTTCGTTCTTGAGATGCGTATTGGCCTGATGCAAATCGAGTGTACGTTGCGCGACCTTTTCTTCGAGGTTTCTGCGGGCTTCTTCAAGGGCCAGGCTCGACTGCCTGATTCGGCGGTTGAGGCGCAGCAGGTAGAAGGTGGTGAGAAGCCCCACGCCCAGCAACATTAAGGCACCAAGCAGCCAGGCCCAGAACTGGCGGGCGGCCTGGCCCGGAGAAATGACCCCGTATTGATGGTAGGGGGCGATTTGCAGGGCCTTGAGACACGCGTGTACCGGTTGATATTCATGGGGGATGGTCCAGCCAAGGCTCAGGGAGGTACGGGCGGCAGGGCTTTCGGGCGGCATCTGCAGCAGGGCGACGGCCACGTCGCGGGCGAGGCTGTCCGGCACGTGGGGTAGAAAGGCCATGGGCCATTCGGGATAGAGGCGGGTGCTGGCCCGGAAGGGGAAGTGCTCGGTGGGCTGCCGGTTGAGAATCCGCAGGTCGGCGAGATCGATCTGTTGTTCCGCCGCCATCCTCTCCAGGGTGTCGGAGCGAACCGTCCCGGCATCGGCCTCGCCGCCAAGTACCGCGTGCACCACCCCATCGTGGGTGCCGGCCATTTCCAGACGGCTGAAGTCCTGGAAGGGGCTGATCCCCTGCTCTTCGAGTTCCCTGCGGGCCATGATGAAGCCGCCGAAAGAGGTCGGGTTGACGGCAATGAACGATTTCCCCTGCAGGTCGCCGAGGCTCTGGAGGTCCTGCCGGTCCGCCCGGCAGAAAATCACCCCGGCATACACGGTGTGGCCCTGTCTGCCGTTGCGGTTAATCAGCGTGGCCAGGCGCGAGGCGCCGAAACGGACCTCGAGATCGACGTAGAGGGCCGAATTGACAAGAATAAAATCGATGCGGCGCTCCCTAACCGATGAATATATTTCGCTGAAACCGAGGGGGATGATGGAAAAATCCCACCCGCGGACCCTTTCGCTCAGGTACGCTGCGGTGGCGTCCCACCGGGTGTGAGTACGCTCAATGCCCCTTTTGGCCAGAACGCCGATGCGCACCTCGCGGTCGCCTCCGCGCTGTTCGGCGAAGGAGGTCGATGGTCCTGAAGCGGCGAGCAGAACCACTAGCAGGGAGATAATGGCTGCCGTGTGAAATGGCGTCATCAGCGTGGCCTGTCGATGGTCACAATGTAAGTGAATCAGTCTGTCTGACCATAGCGGCATGAGGAACCGGCAGGAGCATCTCTGCCGGAAGAAGGTCGAATCATTGAAAGTCTACCGTGAATTCCGGCAATTTCATCCCGGGAGGGGAGCGGAGAGGGAAGGCTCCCCCCTCCCGATTGGAGATGGGGGTGGGCGCCCTTTTTTGGGGAAAGGGATTCTAACCGAGGTCTTTTGGATTAGGCCAAAGTTACTTGGGGCTATATTTCGGATTGGCGGCCTGCCGGACCGTCTGCATCAGGGCCTCGTCGTACAGCTTGACCACCGGATTTTGCCACTGTCCTTTGACCTTGTCGCGGTGCAGCGTGATCTGTTTCCCAGAGGCCGTCCGGTACCTTTGGAAGGTTGATTCCATGTTTGGAGAGGTGATCCGAAGATGTTCCTGCTCAAGGGTCAGGCGGTAGTGTTGGTCGAGGGCTTCGACCACGGTCATGGCGCAGATATCGGCCTGGACTGGGTCGCAGAGGATGCGGAATGAGGCCTGAACGAACTGGTCGGCAAAAAAGTCGTAGCGCGGAGCGGAGATTTCAACCTCGGCGTAGTGGGTCAGGTCGACGGGGTGCTTGTAGCCTGAAAGGATCGTTTTCTGATGGTTGATCCCGACCCCGAGCTGCGCTGAAGGGCAGGGCCCGCGGGTACAGATCATGTCAGGTGCGGGCGGTTCGCCGAAGTGAAGGCCGCCGAACTCGAATTCGGCCACTTCGTCAACTGGTGGCTGGGGGCCGGCTACGGACAGGGCCGGAAAACAGAAAAACAGGACGATCAGAATCGCGATTCTCATAGATATCCCTCCGAACTATCTACCAAGAACAGGATGCAGCTACCAAAACGTAAAACACAAAATAAATAAAAAGGTGACACCCCGCCCGCTGAGGAGGGGGTCAAAAAAACAGTATTAATTATATGACTGCAGGCCTTGAGTGTAAATCTTTTTCAGATCAATCCGGCAGTCCCGGGTGAAAAAACGGCCGGCATGGATCCTTTCCGGTTCAGGAAAGGGGCAGAAAGTTCACCTTTTGGGACTGGTGTTTTTGAGATTCCGCAGTATCTTGATCTGCCGCAGCATGTTGATGAAACAACCGATGCCGACCAGAGCGATCATGACGTTGGAGAAGGAGGTTCTCTGCACCTGGTCGAAACCGAACACGTCGTATTCGACGAGCATGACAATCGCCCCCAGGACCCCGAAAGTCATGGTGATAAGGCGGATGATGGTGATGGTTTTTAGCGGTAACCCTTCTGACATGCGAACCTCGTTTTGGATGGGATAAAAAAGATGGCAACTAGCCCCAAGGTTACCACTTCGAGGATCTGATCCCAAAAGATTTGTTCGCCGGAGCCTCAGCGGCAGCGGATACCCTCATGGCTCTGGCGTTAAGGGCCGAAATCAGCCCTTGTCCAGGGCAGCCTGTTCCTGATAGAGGCTGATGAGCGACCACCCGGCCTGTGGCTCAACGGACTTGTTCTCGGTGAAGACGTGGAGCCGCTCCTTGGGGTCGATGGCGAACAGCATCACCCACTTGCCGGTCCGCTGTTTTTTGAAGTCTTCGAACCCGAAGCTTTCGGTCAGCTTGGTCGTGTGGATCTCTGCCCCTTGCGAAAAAAGGCTGGCCAGCGAGGCGTAGGTGGTGTCGCTGCTGAACAGGGCCTGGCCCCGCCTTCGGGGGGCCACCTTGTACTTTTCCGAAAGCTTGTCCCCGTTCTTCGATTGCAATATGAACACGTTGTTGGGACCAAGCTCCATGCGATAATGCATGACCGAGGCCACGTTGAAGTTTTTCAGCGGGGTCAGGGCCAGCATTCGCCCGATGCCGACCAGGTCGAGGTGGCGGTCGGCGTGCTCGGAGATCGGGTTACCGAAGTAGGTGGTCATCCCTTCCATTTTTGCCTTGGCAATCTTGTCCCAGTCGGTGTCGGCGAGCATAACCCGGAAGCCGTTTCCTGTGAGCGCCTGGCCGATGGCCCGGGCGACCGGGTTGGCGCCGATGATCAGAAAGCCCCGCGGTTCCGGTTCCGCCACCTTGAGCCACAGGGCGAGGGGGCGGGCGGTCAGGCTCTGGAGGAAGACCGTGCCGATAATCACCATGAAGGTCAACGGAATCAGGAAGCGGGCATCCTCGTACCCTGCCTGCACCAGCGCCGCGGCGACAATTCCCCGGGGAGCGATCCAGGCCAGGATGTGGCGCTCGTTCCACGACAGCTTGGAGCCGATGGTCGAAACCAGCACATTCAGGGGGCGGGCAATAAACTGGATGGCCACAAAGATGTAGGCGGCCGCCCAGCCGAGTTCCTGGAAACTGGCCAGGTCCATGCGGGCGGCCAGCAGGATGAACAGGATCGAAATCAGCAGGATGCTCAGACTCTCCTTGAAGTTGAGGATGTCCTCCACATCGACGCCGGGCATGTTGGCCATCCAGATGCCCATGACGGTTACCGTCACCAGTCCCGATTCGTGCTGCATCATGTTGGATGCGGCAAAGACGCCGAATACCATGGCCAGGGTGGTGACATTGTGCAGGTATTCCGGGACCCAGTGGTTTCTGAGCGCAACTCCAAGCAGGTACCCGCCGAGAGCCCCCATAACGGCTCCCACGGCAATGATCTGGCCGAAGGTCAACAGCGTGTGTCCCAGCGCCGCCCGGCCGCTGCCGGAGATGATGAACTCGTAGACAAGTACCGCCATCGACGCGCCGATCGGGTCGATGACGATTCCTTCCCAGCGCAAAATGTTGGAAATGGAGGCCTTGGGGCGCACTGTTCGCAGCATGGGGACAATCACCGTGGGCCCGGTGACGACCATGACGGCGCCGAACAGAGTGGAGGTCTCCCACGACAGGCCAAGGACGTAGCGGGTGACGACCGCCGTAATCAGGCAGGTTATGAGCATGCCGATCGAAACCATGTTGCGGACCACGGTTCCCATGCCGAGAATTTCGTGGGATTTGAGCGTCAGGCTCCCCTCAAACAGAATGACCGCGACCGAAAGGGAGACGATCGGGAAGAGAGCATCCCCCAGCAGCAGGTCGGGTTGCAGTATGCCGAACACCGGGCCGGCCAGGATGCCCGAGGTCAGCAGAAAGATGATGGCGGGGAGTTTGACCTTCCAGGCAAACCACTGGCAGAGGCTGCTGATGACAAACAAAACGGCAATGGTGGCGATGGTCTTTTCTATCAAGGCAGTGGCCTCCGGTAATTGTATCGCTGTTCTGATGCGCCTCATAAAAGTGAAACATCATTAGCGTTACATTATACCCGCTGGCGCCTCTTTTATATATCGGAATTTCCAAGGAGGCTGGCGTTGCGCGTTATCCCTTGCCGGTTTTTTGTTTAAGACGTTTGCTCAGGGCCGGCTGGGAGATGCCGAGCAGGCGCGAGGCGAGGGTCTGGTTGCCCGAGGCGCGGTTCAGCGCCTCTTCGACCAGCAGGGCGTCGGCCTCCGCCAGGGTCGGCAGCTGCACGAGTCCTGCAAAGGGGTTGTCGGCGGAGAGGGGGCTGTCGATGTCGCGCGACTCGGCTTGATCGTGCAGCCCGATCGTTTTTTGAAAGGTCTGCATCGAGAGAATCTTCGAGGTATGCGCGCTGACGGCATCGAAAACCATCGCTTCGAGTTCGCGGATATTGCCGGGGAAATGGTAGGTGGCCAGGAGAGCTTCGAGCTGTTTGGGTGGGGTCGGAATTCTCTTGTCCAGGGCGTCGGCGGCTTTGGCAAGAAAATGATCGAGGAGCAGGGGAATGTCTTCCTTGCGTTCCCTTAAGGGCGGGATGTGAACGTGGTGGGAGCGCAACCGGTAATAGAGGTCTTTGCGAAAGATTCCCTCGCGTTGACTCGTCCCCAGATCCTGGTGGGTGGCCACCAGGATGCGGGCTTTCATCTGGCAGGGAGTATCGCTTCCCAGGGGGTAGAACTCTCCTTCCTGCAGCAGGCGCAGCAGCTTGACCTGAGAGGTGGTGCTCAGATCGCCGATCTCGTCGAGAAACAGGGTTCCGTCGGCGGCTTTTTCGATCATGCCGCTGCGGGCGCTGTCGGCGCCGGTAAAGGCCCCGCGGACATGGCCGAAAAGGGTGTCGGAGAAAATATTGTCATCGAGCCCTGCGACGTTGACCGAGATTATCGGCCCCTTGCGTCCGCTAAGTTCGTGGACGGCGCGGGCCACCAGTTCCTTGCCGACCCCGCTCTCCCCGGTGATCAGCACCGGGTGGGTGCTGCGGGCCACCGATTCGATATAGGAAAAGAGTGCATGCATGGTGCTGTTGCGGGTGACCATGGACGAGAAGGCTGCGGGGTGCTCGAGCCTGCCGGGCAGAAACTGGCTGCGCAGAGCCCGGTTCTCCCTTTCCAGCTCCTGCACCCGGACCGCCCGGCGTACGCCGTCGAGCAGGTGATCTTCATCATCGGTCTTGACGAAGTAGTCGAAGGCGCCTTTTTTCATGCAGTCGACGGCTGTTTCGATCTGGTTCATGCCGCTGATGATGATCACCGTCACCTCCGGGTGGTTCTCTGCGATCATCTGGAGCAGGTCCCTGCCTGACAGGTGGGGCATGGTCAAGTCGAGCAGAACCAGGCCGATGTCGTGTCTGGCCAGCAGGCCCATGGCTTCGCGGCTGTCGCGGCAGAGAATCAGGTTGCTGATGCCCCCCGGCCCCTCAAGGGTCATTCCCAGGCTGCGCAGCCAGGCCGGTTCATCATCGACCAGAAGGATGCCGAAGGAAGGGTACAGGCTCTCACTCATGGGGTTTTTCCTCTATGTTGGCGGGCAGCTTCAGGGTCACGGTCATACCGGCGCCGGGGGCCGAGTCGAAGGCGAGGGTGCCGCCGTGTTCCTTGGCGATGCCGGCGGAGATCGACAGGCCCAGCCCGGTCCCGCCGGTTTCGCGGCGGGTGGTGAAGAAGGGATCGGTCAGCAGGGGGAGGTGCTCCGCTGCGATTCCCTCGCCTTCGTCCTTAACGATCAGGGTCAGGCAGCGGTGCTCGGATTCGTAGGCGGTTTCGATAGCAATGCCCTTTTCGGTGTCGGGAAGAGCCTGGCAGGCGTTCAGCACCAGATTGACCACCACCTGTTCGGTACTGAACGGTAAAACGATCGGTGGCCTTGCGCACGGAGTTGTCGACCAGGCGCAGGGCGTCGACCACCACCGCATTCAGATCAACAGCCGAAGACAGGTCGGCATCGTCGCGGCGGGCGAAGTCCTTGAGGTCCTCGACAATGCGCTTGATGCGCTTAGCCCCGTCCTGCATCTCTCCGAGCATCTGGGGAATTTCCAGGCGCATGCGCGAATAGTTGAGCCAACCGAGTTTGAAATCGCCGATCCGGCGGAAATGGTCTTCGAGAATCGGTTCGGCGCTCTGCCAGGCCCTCTGCAGGTGAGGGAGGTTGAGGAGGATCATTCCCGTCGGGTTGTTCACCTCATGGGCGACCCCCGAAACCAGGATGCCGAGAGAGGTCATCTTGTCGGCCTGTATCAGCTGCCGCTGACGGACCTTGAGTTCATCCATGGCCTTGGTGCGTTCGGCGACCTCCTTTTCGAGGGCTTCGGTGCGCAGGGCCACTTCCTTTTTAAGTGCCCTGTTCCAGATGATAATGCCACCGAGGATCAGCAGCAGGGGGCCGACCACCATCGCCACGATCCGCACGATTCGCGGCCAGGGGATGCGTGGCGGTTCGAGCAGGCCGAGCCATTTGCGGTGGATTTCGCGGTATTCGCCGGTTTCACGGAGAATGGTCAGCCCCTCGTTGAACCGGGCCAGAAGAGCCCGGTTGCCCTTTCGGACGGCAAATCCGTAATCCTGGGCCAGCAGGGGGCGCGCCACCGGTTCGATGTTGGAGAGACCCAGCTTCTTGATCAGGTACTGCCCGGGCAGTTTGGCCACCAGCGCACAGTCATGCCTGCCGGCTGCGAGAAGGCGCAGCGCTTCGTCGAGCGAACCGACGGTGACCAGCCTCGCCGAAGGGGCCTGGCTCAGCATGAAGTCGTGCATGATGCTGCCGCGCATGACAATGACCTCTTTGCCTCCCAGCTCGGCTGCCGAAGTGACCGGCTCCGCATTTTTGCGGTTCCATATTGACTGGTGCACCACCGCGTGGGGCAGGGCGAAGTCGATGGTGGCTGCCCGTTCTTCAGAGGGGACCATCCCCTGCAGAATGTCGATGTTTCCGGCGGCCAGCCCCAGTCGCATGTCGTCCCAGGCCCCGAGGCGAATTTCTACCTCGAACCCCATGACCCTGGCGATGGCCCGGGTCAGCTCGACGTTGAATCCGCTCGGCCGGCCCTGCTCATCGATGAATTCATAAGGGGGGTAGCTGTCGTCTCCGCCGACCACGACGGGGGTGGGCTCTTCCTGGGAAAACTCGGCAAAGCTTGCCTGAGCAGGCAAAAGACAGAAAAACAGAGTCAGCGATAGGGCTGCACGGAGAAGGTTCACGACATGGCCGTTGAAATCAGGGCGAAAATCGCAATGCCCCAGCAGGTATGAAAACAAAAGTTCAGGTTTCTCCCCTACTCTAGGTTAGGGGGAAGTCACTTGTCAACTACCCTCCATCGGCTGTTTCACAACCTGCTCCCACCTTGGAGGAGATTGGATTTTCGTGATGTTTCCGCCTTGAGACAAGGGTTGTGGTTGCAGGGGGGCGCTTGCGATTT
>CALZIC010000261.1 GCA_945787285.1 uncultured Desulfuromonadales bacterium | reverse complement strand
CATGACCGATGATATTCTGCGCGATGGCACCGGCAAACCCAACGGGCTCCAGCCAGGAACCCCGGTTGAACCCCTGATCCTCAGGGCCGCAGCCGGCGAGTGCATCCAGGTCACCCTGCGCAGTGAACTGCCTGACGAAATGCCCGACCTGGCAGGATTCAACACCATGCCGCCGATCATTCACCCCAGGGGCGTGGACGGGTTTGAACCCTTCCAGACCAATGACCTGAAACCGTCCAGCAGCGTCGGGCTCCATCCGCAGCTGGTTGCCTATGACGTCACGGCCTCGGACGGAACCAACGTCGGGCTGAATCGACGGACCCAGATCGCCAAGAAGGGGGATCGTCGTCCGACAATTTATCGCTGGTACGCCGGCGATGTGAGCTACGACAAGTCCACCGGCAACCTGGTTGCCACGCCTATCGAGTTCGGGGCGACAAACCTGATCCCCTCGGACAAGGTCAAGCACAGCAACAAAGCCGGCATCGGGGCCCTGATCATCGAGCCCGAAGGGGCAACCTGGACCACCGTACCCGGCACCCGAGCTCAGGCCACCGTGACCCACAATGGCGAATCGTTCAAAGAGTTCGTGGTCATTCACCAGGACGACGTCAACCTGCGCTTCGGCAACGCGGTTGATTTCCCGGACCTCGTCAATGAAGAAGGTGAGGTAGATCCGCTCAACTTTGCAGCCGGCGATGCAGTGCCGAATTTTGCCGAAAATGAAGACGCCGGCGACACCGGCCAACGTGGCCTGAACTACAAGACCGAACCGCTCTGGTTCCGCCTCGGCTTCGCGCCGGTACTCAACGAAGGGTTGACCGGGGAGCAGGACTACACCAACGCCGTATCCAACGCGGCCATCCTGGGGCAAGCTGGTGCCCCGGCCAATGGCGACCCTGAAACCCCGATCTACCGTGCCACCGCAGGCGATAAAGTCCGCTTCCGCGTGCTGCAGCCGGGCGGACACTACCGCAACAGCGTCATCGGACTGCATGGCCACTCCTGGCAGCGAGAGCCCTACGTGGACACCACTGTGGACATTGCAGGAAACGACAATGACGGGCTCGGGTCCACAGCCATCGGGGAGAACGAATTCTCCTTCTACAGGGGCTCTCAAGAAGGGCACAACCCCTACAACCACTTCGACCTGGTGCTTCGCCATGGTGCCGGTGGCAGGGACGCTCAAACCGGGGACTACCTCTATCGCGACCTGACCCCGCTTCACTTCAACAATGGCAATTGGTCATTATTAAGGGTAGAATAGTAGCCATTGCCTGACCCGCCAGGTGGGTGCAGCCTTAACAGGTTGCACCCACCTTACTTCATCTGAAAATTCTCTTTTCATCCGGAAAACTGAGGGCCTATTATGAAAAATTGTTTCTTTTCATTGTTGACCATGTCAATCCTGCTGATGTGTTTTCCGGGAGGGATTCAGGCGGCAGCAACCGAAACAGCTGCGACAGAAGACCCATCTTCCGGCAATGTCTTTGTTGAAAAAGGGGTTCGAGTGGAATTCTCCATCGAACATGCCCAAGCAACCAAAGAGTCACCCAGACCCTTGCGTGAAGCCGAAATGGCGGATATCAAGTTCACCGTTACAGACGCCACCACCGGAGCACCGATATCTCCCCTGCAACCGGCAGTGTGGATCAGCCTGATTCCTGAAACAGAGTCACCGGCAAGAGATATGAATCTGACCTGCAAGGAAAAGGTCTCTCGCTATCTTCAGCAGACCCTTAATTTTCAAGCCGACATCGATCTGAACAAGTTCTACATCCTGGTCATGAACAACGACCACAGTATTTCGGTCGTTGATCCGATCCTGGGAATCAGCGGAATCACGCAGCTCTATACCATGATCCTGCTGGAAGAATCAGGCGAGGATTGGGTCATGGATGCCCGGGAGGAGTACCTCTACGTCACCATGCCCCGGGCGGGTAAAGTTGCGGTGATCGATCTCGAGCGCTTCAAGGTGGTCGACAATATCGAGGTGGGTAAGAACCCGCTGCGCATCGCCATGCAGCCCGATGGCCGTTATGTCTGGGTGGCGAACAACGGCTCAAATCCGGATGAAACCGGTGTCACGGTGATCGACACCAACAGCCGCAAGACTGTCGCCCACATTTCAACCGGTGCTGGCCATCACGAAATCGCCCTGTCCTCCGACAGCCTTCACGCCTATGTGACCAACAGCGATGCCAACACCTTGAGCGTTATCGACACGCAAAAACTGAAGAAGATCAAAGACCTGAAAACCGGGAAGCGGCCCATCGCGGTAGAATTCTCACCCCTTGGCAATGCCGCCTATGTGGCCAGCGAGGCCGACGGCCGGATTATCGTGGTCGACGATAAACAACATGAAATCATGAAGGACATCGAAACCCTGCCGGGTCTCATCGCCTTGCGCTTCGACCCAGAGGGACGCTGGGGTTTTGCCGCCAACCCGATAAAAAACCAGGTTCATATCATCGACGCATCCAACAACGCCATTGCCCATACCCTCGAGATTCCGAACAACCCGCACCAGTTCTCGTTCACCGATACCTTCGCCTACATCCGTAGCCTGGGCGCAGCGGAAATGCACCTGGTGCAGTTAAATCAGCTTGGCCGGGATTCGGCACCAGGAGCCAGCCGCATTCCCATCGGCTCCAAACCGCCTGGTCAGTACCTGCTTACCTCGGTGGCCAATGCTGTCACACCGACGGGCGAGTGGGGCACGGTCATTGCCGCCAATCCAATGGACAAAGCCATCTATTACTATATGGAAGGGATGGTCGCGCCGATGGGCACCTTCCCGACCTATGGCCGCATCCCGCGAGCGGTGCGGGTAGTGGACCGCAGTCTGAACGAGAAAGAAAAGGGGGTATATTCTGCCCAGTTGAAAATCCCCAAAGACGGCAAGTACGATGTGGCTTTTCTGATTGACTCTCCCTGGCTTTACAATTGTTTCGATTTCACCGCAGAGGCGAATCCAATTCTTCACAAAGAAGAGAAACTGAACCCGGTAAAAATTTCCGTTCTCACCCAGGAAAAAGAATTCCCCGTCGGTGAAGAGATTAAGATCCGTTTTTCTCTGACCCGTCCCCCGAATGCCCAGCCGCTGGTCCAACTCGCAGACGTGGAAGCTATCTTCTCCCGGCCTCCGGGTAACTGGAAGAAACAATTGGCAGCCAAACCGCTGGAGGGTGGTCAATATGAAGTGACCACGATGGCCGATCGACCCGGTATCTACACCATGTACTTTGCCATCCCCTCGCTGAATATCGATTACCTGCAGCTGCCCTATCTGGTCATTCGTGCTCATGACAAAAAAACCGCAAAGGGAGAGTAATCAGCCCATGACCACCCGCAAAGGTACATTTGCCCAGGCTCTCAAGTCTCTGGCATTGGGTCTTTTCATTGCTGCTTTCACGGTGGTGCCATCTCTCGAAGCCTACGCTGCCGCCAACATCGTCGACCTCAAGGTGCCCGACCTTGAACTGACAAACCAGGACGGGGTCGGCGCCCGGTTCGTCAGCGACATCATCGGCGACAAGCTCTCGGCCATCACCTTCACCTACACCACCTGCACCACCATTTGCCCGGTGCTGGACGGAATTTTCAAGAACATCCAGGGGAAAATCGGAGAGGACCTGGGTGAAAATATCCAGTTGATTACCATCAGCATCGACCCAACCACCGACATCCCCCAGCGCCTCAAAGAACATGCAGACAAACTGGGAGCGAAGCCCGGCTGGATCTTTTTGACCGGTGAAAAAACCAAGGTCAATAGTGTCCTTAAGGGGCTTGAAATGTATTCCCCCGACATCTTCAACCATCCGCCCGCGGTTTTCATCGTCGACGGTCGCCGGGGCATCTGGAGCCGGCTGAGCGGCTTCCCCTCCCCCAGCCTTATAGAAAAAGCCCTCAGAGAGCAGCAGGTGGCCCGCCATGATCCTTGAACTGCCAAAAGGACTCCGCCCGCTGTTGGCTCCGGGCATGGCCCTGTTGCTGTTGCTCGGGTCATTGGGGACAACCTTGGCGCAGAGCCCACCAACACCACCATCCATGCCCGCCGAGGCGGCTGTCACCTCGACAGAGACCGGTAGCAAGGCCCGGAACTACTTCACCGACTTGAGCCTGGTCACCCATGAGGGAGAAGAGGTGCAATTCTTCAGCGACCTGTTGCAGGACCGCATCGTGCTGATCAGCGGGTTTTACGTCAACTGCGACACCACAAGCCCCCGGCAGAACCTGATGCTTTCGCGGCTGCAAAAACAGCTTGGCGAGCTGCTGGGGCAGCAGGTCTGGATCGTCTCGGTAACCGTCGACCCTCAGCGGGACACCCCGGAGATGGTTCGGGACTACGCCCAGGTCTTCGCCCGAGACCCATCGCGGTCAATACCTGCTGGGCAACCTCAAAACCGGGCTCTGGCTCAAGGTGCCACCTGAGGCGAAACCTGCTGAACTGCTCAGTCGCCTGAAACAACTTCTTAACGACACCGGAGACGCGCCTTCATGAGCCCATCACCTGCCCTCGTCCGGGCGTTTTTGCTGACCCTGCTGATCATGATGTGCCCCTGTCTCAATGCGGCCGAGCTCTCCCCTGCCGAGGAGCGAGGAAAAAACCTTTATTTCAACGGCCGCAGCCCCAGCGGCAAACCGATCCTGGCCTATTTCGGCAAGGACCTGGTCGAAATCCCCGGCGAATTCGCCACCTGCGGCAGCTGCCACGGTTACGACGGCCTGGGACGGCCGGAAAGCGGCGTGATCCCCAGCAACGTCACCTGGAAATACCTCACCAAAAGCTACGGCCACGTGCATCCCAATGGGGCAGACCATCCCCCATTTACCGAGCAGAGCCTCAAAGACTACATGTTGTCGGGAACCTTTCCCGGCGGGCAGGCAGGCGACCCGTCCATGCCGGTCTACGAGATATCCGAACAGGACCTCGATGACCTGATCGCCTACATGAAGCTCCTTGGCACCCTTCTCGACCCGGGCCTGAGCGAGACCGATATCAAGGTGGGCACCCTGCTCCCTGCCGAAGGCCGGCTGGGGGAGACAGGTCAGGCCATGCGCGGCGTCATCGAGGCCTATTTCAGCGAAATCAACAAAAAGGGTGGTATCTACGGCCGAAACATCGAACTCGTCTCCCACCATCTGCCCGCGGAGCCCGAAGCTGCGACGAACCGGATCAAGGCTTTG
>CALZIC010000260.1 GCA_945787285.1 uncultured Desulfuromonadales bacterium | reverse complement strand
GGGGTGGTCATCGCAGGGGGGATGGAGAACATGTCGCTGGCCCCCTACACCCTTCCGGCAGCCCGTTTCGGCATGCGCATGGGGCAGAGTGCGGCGGTCGATCTGATGGTTCACGATGCCCTCACCGATCCCTACAGCAGCCGGCACATGGGCGAGGTCGCCGAGCTGCGGGTGCAGGCCCACGGCCTTTCCCGCGAGGAGCAGGACGCCTTTGCCATCGACTCCTACACGCGCGCCCAGCAGGCGGTTAAGGAGGGGCGCTTTGCCGAGGAGACCGTCGCCGTCATCAAGCCATCCCGCAAGGGCGAGGTGACCGTCGACCAGGACGAAGAGCCGTTCAAGGTCGACTTCGCCAGACTCTCCAGTCTGCGTCCGGCCTTCGACAAGCAGGGGACCCTCACCGCGGGAAATGCCTCGACCATCAACGACGGGGCGGCCTTCGCCCTGCTTGCCGGTGAAGAGGCGGTAGAACGTTACGGCCTCAAGCCCAAGGCCCGCCTGGTCGCTTATGCCACCAACAGCCTGCACCCCGACCAGTTTCCCGACGCCCCGGTCGGCGCCATCGAAAAAGCCTGTGCCAAGGCCGGCCTCAAGCCCGGCGAGATCGGTCGCTACGAGATCAACGAGGCTTTTGCCGCGGTGACCATGATCGCCATCAAGGAACTCGGTCTCGACCGCAACAAGGTCAATGTCAACGGCGGTGCCTGCGCCATCGGTCACCCGGTAGGGGCCAGCGGTGGTCGCCTGGTCGCCACTCTGGTCCAGGAGATGCAGCGCAGCGGAGAACGCTACGGGCTGGCCACTCTCTGTATCGGCGGCGGCGAGGCGGTCGCGGCCATTTTCGAACGGGTTTAGATTTCGCAGGGTGACATTTTGCCCTCCTGCCTGCAGGAGGGCAAAATGTCCTGAAACGTCCGCTGCGGGGCGGGGGCAGGCTGAAGCTCCGGAGATATGTTTCAGAAAACGAAACATTTTTATGTTTTTCACCTCCATTGATCAGGCCAGCCTGCCTTGCTCGAAGTTTGAAAACACAGGTTAGCCCGTTGCCGGACGCGTTGAAGAATGGTGGAATAGCATGTTTTTATGGTTTTAAGTCGTTCTGCTGGCCCGTCGGTAAAGTTGAGCAAATCCCTTGACAATTCTATAAAACAACGTAACATTTACGTTCAGGTAAATTGTTGTAAGGGGAAATCGCTTCCGAACATGCAACCATCGAATCGAGGTGATATTGGAATTGCAGGACCTAATTGAGCAAACAGCCTTCGAGCCGGTTCTCGAAGAATTGGCAGGGGAGAGTTGGACCGCCTTTCTGGACAGGGAATTGAAGGTCGTTGCAACGAATACGGCCTGCCGGTCCCTGTTCGGCTGGGACTCGCAGGAGATTACCGGAAAACGGCTGGGCGACCTGATCAATCTGGCCCCCCTGACCTCGCTGGTGGTGGCCGGCTTCTGCTTTAAGTCCGAGCCCGTATCGGTTCACGGCAAGAGCCTGTCCTGCAGTTATGTCCCGATCCTCGAAGACGGCAAATCCCTCGGCGGCTTCCTGACCATTACGGAGAACCAGGAAGGGGCGGCGGGGGGGATTCAGACCAACCTGGCGCAAGCCCTGGGTCCGCTGTTCGATATTGTCCAGGACGGCCTCATTGTCGTCGACCGGCAGGGGGTCATTACCCTGGCCAATCAGCATTTTGCCGATGCTCTGGGCGCACGGGCGCAGGACTTGATCGGCAAGCATATCCTCTCGGCGTACACCGATTCGAAAACCTCGCGCCTGCCGATCGTCATGGAGACGGGGCAGGCTGAAATCGGCTGGCCCCACCTGATCAACGGCCGGGACGTGGTGGCCTGCCGCTATCCGTTGTTCAAGGACGGGGAAATCGTCGGGGCCCTGGGGCGCATCCTGTTTCGGGATGTTCGCGAGGTGACCCTGCTTGCCAACCAGCTCAACTCCCTGATGGGGCAGGAGTCCAAGAAGCCTCCGGTGATTTCCAAGCACTGCGACTTTAATTACGACGTCAACAGCATCGTCGGCAACAGCAAGCTCATACGCGATCTCAAGGCGTCCCTGCTGCGGGTGGCCAAGCGTGGTTCGAGCGTTCTTATCATCGGCGAGAGCGGAACCGGCAAGGAACTGCTGGCTCACTCCCTCCATGCCGCAAGCCAGAGGCGCTACGGTCCGTTCATCAGGGTCAACTGCGCCGCCATTCCCGAGCACCTCCTCGAATCGGAACTCTTCGGATATTCGGACGGAGCCTTTACCGGGGCCCGCAAGGGGGGGCAGGCCGGCAAGTTCGAACTGGCCCATGGCGGAACCCTGTTTCTCGATGAAATCAGCGATATGTCCATCACCATGCAGGCCAAGTTGTTGCGGGTGCTGCAGGAGAAGGAGATCACCCCCCTGGGGAGCGATTCGACCCGCAAGTTCGACGTGCGGGTGGTGGCCGCGACCAACATCAACATGGAGCGACTGGTTGAGGAGGGGAAGTTCAGGCGCGATCTGTATTATCGCCTGAATATCGTCTCTGTACGGGTCCCCGCCCTGCGCCAGCGGGTCGAGGATGTCGTTGCCCTTGTCGAGCACTTTCTCGATGGCTTCAATGAGGAGTTCGGGCTCAAGGTCACGGGGTTGACCCAGGAGGCGTGGGATGTGCTTAAGGGGTATGATTATCCCGGCAACGTTCGCGAGTTGCGCAACGTGATCGAAAGCGCCTTCAACGTGGTCAACGGACCCCTGATCCGCAAGTCCGATCTTCCGGACTATGTGTTGCACGCCTCGGTGCGCATTCCGCCTCAACCTGTTGACCTGCTCGCTGCCGCCGGAATCGACGGCGAGAGCCACACCCTGCCCGGCATGCTCGATGCGGTGGAAAAGTATCTGATCGAAGACGCCATCGCGCGGGCGGGGGGCAACAGGAATGAAGCGGCCAGCCTTCTGGGAATCTCCCGCCCAGGCATCTACAAGAAGCTGCAGAAGCACCAGATTCAATAGCCTCCTCTCGCGGCACCCCTTTCGTACCGCTCTTTGTGTCTGAGGGCCTCCCGTTAACGGAGGCCCGTTTTTTTCTCCTGCCTTACCTCTTTCGTTTTCCGCCTTCTGTCCTCTGTCCTCTGTCCTCTCCTGTTTACCTTTGCAGAATCTGTCTACCGCTGTGACTTGCGTGGGTGTGACGGCTAACCTGCCGGGATGACGCAGTTTTTTTTATGTCGGCATGGCCGCCAGGGTGAACGGAGGTTGTTTTGTTCTGTGTGTAGAGTGGTATTGGTAAATGCCTATGTTGGGTGTGTTTTTGTAAGTTGCCGAATATGTGGCATTTTTCGTCTCTTTTTTTGGTAGAACAATGTTTGGCATCCTGCTTGCTCCTATGGAGTGGCAAGTGTAGACAAGGCCTGCTTGCCGGGGAGCCTGCATCGCCCAAGGCGATGTGCTTCCGGCAGGGCGGCAGACGATTCCGGGTATTGGCGCTAGCCGCGCCATAACCGCAACCATCTAGAGGGAGGGATCAATGAAGGTACAGAATTCGGTCGAACAGGCCCTGGACGGTATTCAGGACGGGGCAACGATCATGGTCGGCGGCTTCGGTCTGGTCGGCATCCCCGAGAATCTGATCGCGGGGTTGCGCGAAAAAGGGGTGAAGGACCTGACGGTAATTTCCAACAACTGCGGGGTGGACGACTTCGGCCTCGGCATTCTGCTGCAGAACCGGCAGATCAAAAAGATGATCTCCTCCTACGTGGGGGAGAACAAGGAGTTCGAGCGGCAGTTTCTCTCCGGTGAACTGGAGGTGGAACTGGTCCCCCAGGGGACCCTGGCCGAAAGGGTGCGGGCCGGCGGGGCAGGCATCCCGGCCTTTTACACCCCGGCCGGCGTCGGCACGCCGGTGGCAGAGGGTAAAGAGGTACGCACCTTCTATGGCAAGTCGTATCTGCTGGAGACGGCGCTGACCGCCGATTTCACCCTGGTCAAGTCTTGGCGGGGGGACCGCTCGGGCAATCTCATCTATAACAAGACGGCCCGCAACTTCAACCCCATGATGGCGGCTGCAGGCAAGGTGACCATTGCCGAGGTGGAGGAGATCGTCGAGGTCGGAACCTTCGATGCGGACTGCGTCCACACGCCGGGGGTCTACGTGCAGCGGATTCTGCAAGGGGCCAGTTTTGAGAAGCGCATCGAACGCCGGACCGTACGGGCGGCCTGAAACGAGGAGAAGACAATGGCACTGAACAGGGAAGAGATCGCCCAGCGGGCGGCGCAGGAAATAGAGGACGGTTTTTACGTCAACCTCGGGATCGGCATCCCGACCATGGTGGCCAACTACATCGGTGACAAGCAGGTCTTTCTGCAGTCGGAAAACGGCCTGCTCGGCATCGGCCCCTATCCGACCGAGGACCAGGTCGACCCCGACCTGATCAACGCCGGCAAG
>CALZIC010000259.1 GCA_945787285.1 uncultured Desulfuromonadales bacterium | reverse complement strand
AAGGAGTAGGGGCTGGTGCGCGGCTTGAAGGCGCCGCCGCGCAGCACCGTGGCGCCGGCGGCCTTGACCGCGTGGGCCGTCTCCAGGATCTGCTCCTCGCTTTCGACCGAGCAGGGGCCGGCCATGACGATCAGGCGCTCGCCGCCGATCTCCAGCCCGGGGGCGATTTCGATGGCGCTCGGCTCCGGCTTGACTTCGCGGCTGGCCAGTTTGTACGGTTTGAGAATGGGGACGACGTTTTCCACACCGTCCATCGACTCGAGGGACTGCAGGATCGATTTGCCCCGCTCGTCGCCGACGGCGCCGATCACGTTGCGGGTCTCCCCGTGAATGATGTGGGGCTGGTAGCCCAGTTCCTTGATGCGGTTTTCGACCTCGATCAGCTGTTGCTCGCTTGCACCTTTTTTCATGACGATAATCATGGCTGCGCTCCTCGGGTTGGATGGTGGATGCTGAATCTGCTTCGGCTGAGCACCGGGCCGCTGAGGGCAAAAACGATCAAAGGCCGCCCGGGTTTCCCTTGCGGCCTGTACATTCGTTGCTTGGCAGAAACGAAAAAACCATGGGGACCCCGAATCGGTCTGCCCATGGTTCTGCTGGTTCGGTGCTTGACGTGTTTTTCGCTACACCAGCGAACCAGTACCCCGGGCAGACGGCCTAAAGTAAAAGCCGTACCAGAAGTAAAAGTTCATAAAGTTGGCGGTGTATGCGACCATGCTCTGCACTGCTCCTGAAAAAGATGTGTTCGTTATTACCAGAAACGACCGGCGCTGGCAAGAGAAATTATTTCCGGCTCATTTCCGCAGACTCCTCGGGCAGGCTCTTCTCGGCCAGAAACCAGTTGACCCAGCGGTGCACGTTGTTGCGGCGGATTTTTCCGCGCAGCATCTGCATGCGCTGCTGCCGCTCTTCGGGGGGCATGGTAAAAGCCAGGTAGATGGCGTCGGCGGTTTTTTCGATATCGTAGGGGTTGACCGTGATGGCCCCCTGGCCGAGCTGGTCGGCGGCCCCGGCAAACTCGCTGAGAATCAAGACCCCGTTCAGATCGACCGAGCAGGCGCAGTACTCTTTGGCCACCAGGTTCATGCCGTCGCGCAGGGGGGTGATCAGGGCGATTTCCGAAGTTCGGTAATAGGCGAGCAGCTGGGTGGTGTCGAGGCTGCGGTAAAGGTAGTGGATGGGAATCCAGCCCGGTTCCCCGAAGCGGCCGTTGATGCGCCCTGCGAGGCCGTCGAGCTCCTCCTTGAGGGTCTGGTACTCGGGAACCAGGGTCCGGCTCGGCACCACCACCTGGATCAGCGAGACCTTTTGGCGCAGATCGGGGTATTTTTCCAGGGCCCTTTCAAAGGCGAGGAAGCGCTCGGGAATCCCCTTGGTGTAGTCGAGGCGGTCGACCCCCAGAGCCAGTTCCCGTCCTTCGAAATGCTCGCGCATGTACCAGGCCGCCTCCGAAACGTCCTTGCTGCGGGCTTGCTTGTCGAAAGCGGCAAAATCGATGCTGATGGGAAAATGCCCCACCTTGACGATGCGGTTGTTGTAGGCGAACAGGGTGTAGTAACGGTGTCGGCTCAGGATGCGGACCCCGGGGATCATCGAGGTGATCCCGCTGGTAAAGTTGCGCCGGTCGCGCAGGGTCTGAAAACCGATCAGGTCGTACTCGAGCAGGGCGCGCAGCAGCTCCCTGTTCCAGGGGAGGCGGCGCAGCAGGTCGGGGGAGGGGAAGGGGATGTGGAGAAAAAAGGCCAGGGGTTGACGGATGTCCATTTTTCTCAGGTGCTCGGCGACCATGGCCAGCTGGTAGTCGTGCACCCAGATGAAATCGCCGGGGTCGCTGACCTGGGCCACCGCCTCGGCAAAGCACCGGTTGACGTCGATATAGGCGTGCCAGTGGTCCTCCTTGAAGTGGCAGTGCCCCAGCAGGTCATGTTTCGTTGGAAAAGCCGAAGTAGTATTTTTCGACCTGCTCCTCGGTGAGGGGAACGGCGTGCAGCCGGTAATGATGTTCCCGGCTGAACTGGTCGAAAAGGGCGTCGAGGGGGGCCTCCTCACCGCAGCCGGGCCAGCCGATCCACAGCCCCTGGATGTTTTGCAGTACCGGGGCCAGCGCAGTAATCAAGCCGCCCGAACCGGGGCTGATCTGCCATCCTTCCTCATCACGGTTGACGGCGATGGGGAGCCGGTTGGAAACGACGATCAGGCGTTTGTTCTCATGCTTCGTCAATGTTGTCCCCTTTTTCAGAGCATATCTTCAGCCATTGGCGTAAAAAATCGAGCAGTTCTTCCGGCGGGCGAAGCCAGCAGTCGGCCGCCGTCGGGCGCTGCTCGGTTCGAACCAAGACGCTCAGGCCCCGGTCTCCCAGGGCGCTGAAAGCCTGCTCATCGGTGAGGTCGTCGCCGAGGTAGGCGAGCGAGGCACCCGCCGTGGTCTCCTGAAGGATCTGCCGCACCGCGCTCCCCTTGTCGCGCCCCGGGCAGCGCAGTTCGATGCCGCCGTCGAAGGGGTGCAGTTCGAGTCCCCCTTTTTCGGCCAGCGGAGTCCAGGCGTCGGTGGTCTCGGTTCGCAGGGCCTCGATCTGGCGGGGGGGCAGCCCGCGCCAGTGGACGGCCACCGAAACCGGTTTTACCTCAAAATGAGGCCCGAGTTCCCGTTGCTGCGCCCAGCTGCGGGCCTCGGTCAGGGCTTTTTGGCCCTCGGCGGGAAAATCGACCAGATAATGGCGCCCGTTCGGCAGGCGGTGCTCCCACCCGTGGCATCCCCAGATTTCCGGAGGATGCTCCAGCCCCAGAAGGGGCAGCAGGTCATCGATGGCCCGGCCGCTGACAATGATCAACCGGGTGTCGGTTTCGGTCCCGATCGCCTCAAGGAGCGGGCGCAGCCCGGGGTACGGTACCGCCTCATCGCGCTGCACCGTGAAAGGGGCCAGGGTCCCGTCGTAATCGAGCATTAGCACCGGGTTTGCCGCCTGGCGTAAACTGGCCCAGAATGGGGAAAGAACTTCGGTTTTGCGCATCCGTTTTGTCAGAGATTCCTCGTTTGTCCAAGTATTTCAAGGCGGACAGACTGTCGTGTCGGACCCTTTTCAAAAAAACAGGTTAAGTTAATCTTATAACACAGATAGGCGAAATGACAAAAACGCCACCCCTTTCAAGCCATTCTCCTATTTCCCGTCAGCGGCCGAAAAAAATAAACATTTCCCCTTGACAGCCCGAATGCGTTTGGTTTATAAACACCCCACTTCGCCCAGATAGCTCAGTCGGTAGAGCAGAGGACTGAAAATCCTCGTGTCGGCAGTTCGATTCTGTCTCTGGGCACCATAAAAGAAACAAGGGGCTACAGCTTATGCTGTAGCCCCTTTTTCTTTTTGTCGGGCTGAAAACCTGGAAAAAGGTTGAAAAAGCCATTATGTAACATAGTATGTCGACTGACTATCGACATATTATGCTGATTGTGTGTGAGTTGTGGCGTTTGAGTGGGCCAGCGGTTACTCAAAAGTCAAGCCAGACCCCTTGGTCCTGGGGAAGGAGATTCATGAAGCGCTTCGGGTGCTTGATATTTCTACTCCTACTGGTTGTAATCATCGGCAGTCCTGTCTTTCTGATTTCCCGTGCCCTTGACGACAGCCCTCTGGTGACGGCCCAAAAGGCCCCGGGTGTCGATGATGCCGCCCGGGTCAGGGCGTTTGGCAAGAAAGCCCTAAGGACTCTTTATCGACCGAAATCCTATCCCACGTTGTCCGCATCGCAAGCTGAATTTGATGCCCTTAGCTCTTTTCTGGCCAGGGGGACCTCGCGTGTTTCCAGCGAAGTGCAGATCAGTTCTGCCGGTATGGACGGCGCTTTTACCTTCCAGCTTCCAGATAATCCCTTCGGCCGATTTCTCAATGTTCAGGTGAGTGTTTTGCCTTCGTCCCAAGGGCTTAAGCTTGCCCGTGTTTTTATTGGGAAATGGCCGATTCCAGAGGGACTGGCCATCTTTTTGGCAAAAGGTGCAGCGGATTATATGCTGAGCGATCAGCTTGGCTCTTTGGCCCTGCAGTCCATTCAGGCGGTCACCTTTACAGAAGAGGTCGTGACCGTTTCTGTTTTCAAAGAGCCGTTGGAAAAACTTCGCAAGGGCCTGAATGGCTTGCAACAGGTTCTTTTCCCTGTCGGGGATCCGGAAGCGGTTCGGTACTATTATGGCCATTTGGTAGAAATCGTGGGTGGCAGCCGTGGAGGTAACTTGGTGTCGCTCTCCACATTCATGACCCCTTTGTTCCAGATCGCCAAAATGCGCTCTCAAAGCAAGGATCCAATGGAGGAAAACCGCGCCGCTATTCTCGCCTTGGCGATGTATTTCGGCAGTTGGAAGTTCGAGGCTATGATCGGTCCGGTCTTAACCGAAGACCTGAAAGCCTTCAGACCAAGAAACAACAATGTGGCACTTGCCGGGCGCCAGGACCTCAGGCTTCATTTCATAATCTCAGCAGGGTTGAAACTCATCTCCGATTCAGGGATGGGCTTCGCTGTTGGCGAGTTCAAAGAGTTGCTTGACGCCAGCCACGGGGGCAGCGGTTTCAGCTTCGTCGATCTAGCCGCTGACCGTGCGGGTATCCGCTTTGCGGAGGTAGCGACAAGTTCCCAGGAAAGCGCCCGGCGTGTGCAACAGGTCCTGGCAAAAGGGGAGGGGGAAGCAGTCTTTTTTCCTGATATTGCCGAGTTGCCCGAAGGGTTGGCGCAGGGGCGCTTTGAGGGACGGTACAAAGATGTGCAGAGCAGCGAATACCAACGACTTGTGGCTGATATCGATCAGAAAATTCAAAAGTTGTCACTTTTTAAAGCACCGGCCCAGTGAAAAAGAAATCCGGAATCGCCTCTCCCGCCAAAGGCCTATGATGTCTACAAGATTCTCGAGGTATAAAAGCCACCCGCTGAGAAGGTCGGCGAAGCGCCAACTGGTTACGATGGTGGCGGCCCATCGGAGGGGCTGAACCTGTTGGAGCAGCTGGCCCTGGAGATCGACGCCCTCTACATGTCCGACCACACGCCTCCCCCCCCCAGGCTGACACCTGAAGGACCAGTTGAAAAAAGAGCTGCGTCAGTCGGTGCGGAGGCTGATTTTGCCGGCCGGCCTAACCGCCTGGAAGACCATCCCGGTGGGGGTGGAAGAGTACGCCATGTAACCTATGTGAAGATTGCCTGATACCAGTACTGACCGTTGAAAATGCCGAGATCCCCTATACCTTTCGCTGAAGCCTTAAAGCCGAAAAAAACGGTGGATTTTGGTTACCCCTGACCTGGGGGCGCCGATTTCAGCTATCCCCTTTTTCCTCTTCCCCTGCCGCTGTTTGGACGCCCCCTCCAAACAGAGCCGCCTCACAGGCAAGCTGTGGTAAACTTTTTAACATGTGTGGACGATACTCCCTGATTTTAGCTGCGACCGACCTTGCTGCCTGCTTCGGCTTGACAGAGGTCCCCGACTTCGGGCCGCGTTACAATATCGCCCCCTCCCAACCCGTGGCGGTCGTTCGCCTCGACCGGGAGACCCAAACGCGGCAACTCGATATGCTTCGCTGGGGCCTGATTCCCTCCTGGGCTAAAGACCCCTCGGGCGGCTACAGGATGATCAACGCCCGGGCCGAAACGGTGGCCGAGAAGCCGTCCTTCCGCTCGGCTTTTCGCACCAGGCGCTGTCTGGTGATCGCTGACGGGTTTTATGAGTGGAAAAAGGAGGGGAAAGAGAAGAGGCCCTGCTACATCCGGGCTCAAGACGGGCAACCCTTTGCCTTTGCAGGACTCTGGGAGAGCTGGGAAGATAGACAGGCCCCGGGGACGGTTGTCGAGTCCTGCACGATTATTACCACCGAGGCCAATGAACTGCTGCGCCCGGTCCATGAGCGCATGCCGGTGATCCTGTCCCCCGGGGACTATGATCTGTGGCTCGATCCGCAGGAGAAAGAAACCCAAAGGCTGCTGTCTCTGCTGCGTCCCGCCGCCGCTGGCCTGCTCACCCTGTACCCCGTTTCCCTAACGGTCAATAAGGTCACCAACGAGGGGCCGGAGTGTGTTGCTCCGGTATCCGAAAGTTAGACCCTCCCCGTGGGGCGCTGATCCCTTCTGTCCAGCCGTATGTTCCCCTGTCAGAAAAAGATTTGCAATGCCGGTTGTTTAACTCGCTGATCGGGAATATACTAGGTCTTCAGGCGCTGCGGTTCATCCCGCCTTTCAGGAGCCTTTCATCCTCTCGAGGGACAGTGCAGACATGGCGAAAAATCCGCTCCCCCCCAAAAAACGTCCCCAGAAGAAACGCCCCATGGCCGGGGGGCTGCTGGCCGTTTTCTATACCCTGTATCTCGACGCGACCGTGCGCAGCCGGTTCGAGGGCAAGCGGTTTGCGTTGCCGGCGCGGGTTTTTGCCCGGCCCCTCGAGCTTTACCCGGGGGGAAAGCTTGCCCCATCGGAGCTGGCCGCCGAACTGGAGCTGCTCGGTTACCGCGAGGTTACCCACCCGAAAGAAGTGGGCACCTATCGCTGGCGAAACGACAGCCTCGATCTGGTGACCCGCCCCTTTGTCTTCGGCGACGGTCTCCAGCAGGGGACGTCGCTCAGGGTCGATTTCACCCGGGGCCGCATCCGGAGATTGACGGCCCGGCCCGGCGGCGGTCCGTTGAACCTGGTGCGCCTCGACCCGGCGCTGATCGGGGGGATCTATCCCGGCGAAAACGAGGACCGGGTTCTGGTCAGTCTTGATGAAGTGCCCGCGCATGTGGTCGATGCCTTGATCGCGGTGGAGGACCAGCGCTTCTATTCCCACCACGGAATCGATCCGCGGGGAATTGCCCGGGCGATCGTGGCGACACTGAGCGGTCGCAGCCTCCAGGGAGGGAGCACCCTGACCCAGCAGCTGGTCAAGAACTTCTACCTGAGTGCCGAGAGGACCGTGCGCCGCAAGCTCACCGAGATGGTGATGGCCGTTCTGCTGGAGATCCACTACAGCAAGGAGGAGATTCTCCAGGCCTACCTCAACGAGGTCTACCTCGGGCAGGACGGCAACCGTTCGATTCACGGGTTCGGGCTGGCGGCTACGTTTTTCTTCGATAAGCCGGTCAGCCGGATCGGTATCGCCGAGAGTGCCCTGCTGGTGGGGCTGCTCAAGGGGCCGTCCTACTACAGTCCGCGCAGCAAGCCGCAACGGGCCATGGAACGCCGCAACCTGGTCCTGGCCAAGATGGCCGAGGCGGGCTTCATCACCGAGGAGCAGCTCCTTTTGTCCCGTTCGGAACCCCTCGGGGTCATCGACAGGCCGCCCCTCGGCACCTCGCCGTACCCGGCGTTTCTGGCCCTTGTGCATCGCCAGCTGCAGCACGACTATCGCGACGAGGACCTGCGCTCCGAAGGGCTGCAGATCTTCACCACCCTCGACCCCCATGTGCAGCGCATCGCCGAAAGGGCCCTGAGCCGGCGCCTGGAGAGCCTCGAGAAGGCCCGGGGCAAGGTGGAGTCTCTGCAGGGGGCGCTGATCGTGACCGGCACCCAGAATGCCGAGGTGCAGGCGGTGGTCGGCGGGCGCGACCCGCGCTTTGAGGGGTTCAACCGGGCTCTCGACGCCCAGCGCCCGATCGGATCGCTGATCAAGCCGGTCGTTTATCTTACCGCTCTGCAGCAGCCGCAGCGCTACACCCTGGCCTCCCGGCTCGACGACAGCGAGCTGGTGTTGAAGCAGGCCGGCACCGATGACTGGGCGCC
>CALZIC010000258.1 GCA_945787285.1 uncultured Desulfuromonadales bacterium | reverse complement strand
TGAATTCAATCCCGATGCGACCATATCCTATTTACCTGTAACTCTTAAGGGGAAAGCGAATTTCTAATGAAGTTTATAAGGAATTGGAAAGAAGTCAACCTCTTGCGACGGGTTCGCCCTCCTCTTCAATAACCATTTCAGGAGTTTTTTCGAGTGCATCATCTTTTAGAAGGGAGGTCCTTAGCCGTTCAGAAAGCACTGGCCTCCATGCACCGTGCGGATCGCTTCGAGCAAATGTTTGCTCGGTTCCCCTTTTTGCACGTATCCCCGGGCCCCGGCCTGGAGAGCCCTTTGCATATATGGCCCTTTTTCATACATGGAAAGGACCACGATCAGAGTCCTCGGGACCGCGTCTCCGATCAACTTTATCGCCTCAAAACCACCCATTTGGGGCATGGTAATGTCCAACACCAGAATGTCCGGTCGCAGCGATCTGGCCAGCTCCAGGGCCTCCATCCCGTCACAGGCCTCGCCGACCACATCCATATCGGCTTGGGATATCAGCAACTGACGCAGGCCTTCCCGCACCAGGGCGTGGTCATCTGCAATAAGGACTTTGATCGGGCTCATTTGTGAGCCTTTTGCGACATCGGCAACCTGGCCTCCTTCCCATGGTGCTGAGATTTTCACCGGCGAAGCGACCTTTGCCCCTTTGCGCAAAATCCCGATGCCGGAATCATCGGTTTCTCTCATGTTCTGGCTGCTTTTTTCAAAGATCTGTGCGAATTTAGTTCTCCTTTGTTCGGGCAACAGTCAGCTTGTCGGCCCGGAGGCTTTGGGGGGGAGGGATGATCCTTAAAAATGGATATTGATCCAGATCATACAGGCTGCAAAAAATACGAGCAGTACTGTGGTCGGGATAAAATCGATCAAGAGATATTTAAGGAATTTTTCCAAATGATGCTGGGTCTTGTGGTTTCTGGCGATTTGAAGAATTCCCATCTCGTTTACCCCTTTCTGCAGCAACGTGTTCCTTCCGCAGATTGTTCTGCTTCAGGTTGCGTCGGTAACAAGGACCTGAGACTCTCGTTCTTAGTATAAAGGCCTGCAAGCGGGCTTCTATGGGAGAATTCCCTATTTCTAGGTGGGGGAAACCCTACTTTTGACGCGTTCGAATGTGCTGTAGCAAGATAGGGGCTTACGGGGTCCAGAAGTCGGGATCGATGACCCCAATCCGGATGGCGTACTTAATCATTTCAATGGGAGTGCTGATGCCGAGCTTTTTGGTGATATTGGCCCGGTGTTTTTCAACGGTTTTGGAGCTGATGCAGAGGATCTCACTGATCTGGATAGTGGTGTTTCCTTCGGCCAGCAGCAGAAACACCTGCTGCTCCCTTTCCGAGAGCAGATCGTAGCCTTCGGCGGTGGGTTTCTTTTTGCGGCTTTTAACGTAGGAGTTGATGACCTCTGACCTGATGTTCGGGGATAGAAAAAACTCGCCCTCATGGACTCTTCGGATCGCTGTCAGCAGGGTGCTGCTCGGCTCCCCTTTGAGCACGTACCCCCGGGCCCCGGCACTCAGTACCTTGTGAGCGTAGGCCTCTTTTTCGTGCATGGAAAGGATCACGATCTGAGTCTCGGGGACCGCATCCCGAATCAGTTTCACCGCCTCCAGTCCATTCATCCGGGGCATCGCCAGGTCGAGGACCAGAATATTCGGTCGCAACGATCTGACCAGATCCAAGGCCTCGACCCCGTCACTGGCCTCGCCTACCACTTCGATATCGGCCTGGGGCTCCAGTAACTGGCGCAGGCCTTCACGGACCATGGCGTGGTCGTCTGCAATCAGGACCTTGATTGGAGTCATTCAGTCCTCTCCTCAGATACCGGCAGTTCCACCCTGATGGTTGTCCCTTGCCCTTTTGGGGAGTTGATACTCAGGCGCCCCCCCCTGGAAGCAGCCCGTTCACGCATCCCCAGCAGACCGATGCCCCGATGCCCGTACGATTTGGGCTCAAATCCCACTCCGTCGTCCTGAATGGTCAGTATGACTTGCGCCGAGAGGCGGGTTAAGCGGATGCTGACATGTTTGGCTTTGGAATGCTTGGCGATGTTGTTCAGACCCTCCTGGCAGATGCGATAGAGAACGATCCCGGTCTCCCGAGAAAGCCGCCCCTCAGGGCCGCTGACCAGAAAGTCGACATCTATTCCCCCCATTTGGCGGGAGAATTGTTCAACATGATACCTGAGGGCGGCTTCAAGGCCCATATCATCGAGCATCGCCGGCCGCAGGGTGGCGGAAATATTTCGGACCTGGTTTCCAAGCTGTGCGACCAGCTCGATCTGTCTCTGACATTGGAAGCGGTTTTTTTTCTGTTCTTCGGGCAGAGCGTTTTTCAGAGTTTCCATGCCGAACTGCAGGGCAACCAGAACTTGACCGAACTCGTCATGCAGATCCCGGGCGAGGTGTGCCCGCTCTTCTTCGGTGACGTTGAGCAGTTGGCGGGAGAGGTAGCGGATATCCTCCTCGGCCTGTTTACGGGCTGTGATGTCGGTGTGGGTCCCTACCACCCGCAGCGGCTTGCCTTGCCCATCGTAGGCAACCACCCTCCCACGGGTTAAGATCCAGACCCATTCACCGGCCTTGGATCTCATACGAACCTCGGCCTCGTAATAGGGGGTGCGACCCTCAAGGTGGTTGTTTAAAGTGCCAATTACCTGGTCTTTTTCGTCAGGATGGAGAAGCGTCTTCCACGACTGGAATGTCGGCTCAATCTCTGCGGGGGTATACCCAAGCATGGTTGCCCAACGCGGACTGTAATAAACTTCGCTAGTCTGTACATTATAATCCCACAATCCGACGTTGGTGGCTTCGAGTGCAAGTTCGAGACGTTCTTCATTTTTGATCAGCTTTTTTTCCAACAGCAGGGTTTCATCCCATTGGAGTTTGAACGGGCGGAACAGCAAAAAATAAATGGGTGAGAGGGTAATGAGCAGAAAGCTTGAATCGACGATCGCTTCTGCCAGATGAGAATGAAAGGGCATCTGGGACAGCAGAAGCATGTTGATCAGTTCAGCAAAGAAAATCCAGCCAGCAACCAGAAACAGTTGCCGGTTGGGCGAAAGGGGCGGGGGTAGCAAGGATCTTTTTCCTTTCCCCCTGCCTCCGGTACTATTCCGGGTCGGGCCATTGTTGCTGATATGAACGAATGCCCGCTTTGGCTTCATGAAGCGATTCCCCCCTTGTGAACCTTATCTCAATGCTGCCAGTTCAACCCTGGAGATGCCCTTCTTTTAAAATCAAAAGGCCTGGCACAGGGTGTTACTCTGTACGTTTGCAAAAAATATGCGAAAAGCACCTACAGCTTCAAGGGGTTATAATGCTTAGAGATTTTTTTGAACGAGTTTGGGGGTGTGTGGTAGTGTAAAAAAAATCGACAGAAATTTGGAGGGCCCAACATGGCTTCCCCATCACTTTAGGGGGATTTGATATCTGACCTTTTGGAGATTGTACCAGAAAAAATCCTGGTGGCAGGATGGGAAAAGATGTGTTGAAAAAACCCCAGGGCAAGGTGGGGAAAGAACGAATAACCGGTAGCCATTCTCTGGGTGAGAGCGCGAAGTTTCAAGCTCCGCGTCATCTCAGCCATCATCGGGCACTAACCTGGCGCGCGACCAGGTGCTCTTGGAGCGCTTTTTCGATAAGAGCGGGGGAGGGAAAGCCCGAAAGACGGCTCCAGATTCCGCGGCGCCCGTCGACGATAATCACAGCCGGCGGGTGGTTGGCGATGTCAGGGGTATAGACTTCAAAGCCCTTCAGTACCCGGTTGACCGATTCTCTTTGCCCGGTCAGAAAGTTCCAGCCTGGCCTGGCACCGAGTTTTTCGGCCCGGGCCTTGAGCCGGGGAGGGATGTCATTGCCCGGGTCGATGCTGATGGTGATGAGAAAAATCTCTCGGCCCATGGCGTCCCCCACCCGGGTCTGTACGGATTTAAAGATGCCGTCCAGAATCGGGCAGATGGTTGTGCAGCTGGTGTAGGTAAAAGTGATTGCAGCGATTTTGTCGCCGATGATGTCGGTGACCAGGTGGTTGGACTCTCCATCCTGATTGGTCAGTTCCAGGTCGGGCACCTTGAGGTCGACGGTGTTGCCGGCGCTGTGAGCATGGGGAGGGGTCAGGGCAACAGCGACCAGCAGGCATGTCCCGATGAACATCTTGTGCGCTTTGCCGGCGGTCAAAAGGTTGCGAAAGAGTATGGAAAATTGAACGATGACCATCGTATATCCCCTTAAAAGACTGAATTTGTCTTGTTTTTGAAAAGTATAAAGGGGAACCGGCGCGAGTCAAACAAAGGTTTTCGTTTTGGCACTATTCGGCACAAGGCAAAACGAACGGCTAAAAACTTCAAAAGCAAAACCGGCGGGTCGCGTCCCGCCAGACGCCTTCATTTTTGCAAGCCACCAAAAACGAAGCAAAAAGTGGCTTCCCCTGCGGGGGGCATTT
>CALZIC010000257.1 GCA_945787285.1 uncultured Desulfuromonadales bacterium | reverse complement strand
TGAATTCAATCCCGATGCGACCATATCCTATTTACCTGTAACTCTTAAGGGGAAAGCGAATTTCTAATGAAGTTTATAAGGAATTGGAAAGAAGTCAACATCTTGAGACGGGTTCGCATTCTTCTTCAATAACTATCACCCAAGCTTGATGCCGGAGCTGCCAGTAAAAGGCTCAAGTTTTTGAAATGTAACGTGATTTATGGAGGACGCTGTTAATGAACGGAAGGCCCCTGGTTGTTCAAAAAACATTGGCCCCCATGGACGGTCCGGATCGCCTCGAGCAATTGGTTCCCAGGTTCCCCTTTCTGCACGTATCCCCGGGCCCCGGCCTCCAGAGCCTTTTGCATGTAGAAGTCCTTATCATACATGGAAAGGATCACTATCAGGGTTTCCGGGACCGAATCCCTGATCTGCTCTATCGCTTCAAAACCACTCATCCGGTGCATGGCAAGGTCCAGCACCAGAATGTCCGGTCGCAGCGATCTGGCCAGCTCCAGGGCTTCCATCCCGTCACAGGCTTCGCCAACCACCTCCATATCGGCTTGGGAGATCAGCAACTGACGCAGGCCGTCACGGACCAAGGCGTGATCATCTGCGATAAGGACTTTGATCGGGATCATTCTTTTGCCTTCTGCGACATCGGCAACCTGGCCTCCTTGCCATGGTCCTCAGATTTTCCCCGGCGAGGTGAGCCGTGCCCGTCTGTTCAAAACCCTATGCCTCCATCATCGAATCGCCTCATGTTCCGGCTGCTTTTTTCAAAGATCGGTGTGAACTGTGTCCTCCTTTAGTGGGGGAGCAATCAGGGAGGGGAAATGATCCTCAAACATGGATATTGATCCAGATCATACCTGCCGCAAAGAGTATGAGCAGTACTGTAGTCGGGATGAAATCCTTCAAGAGATATTTCAGAAATTTCCCCAGATAGTGCTGGGTCTTCAGGTTTCTGGTGGTTTGAAGAATCCCCATCTCCTTCACCTCTTTCTGTTGCAACCGGCCTCTCCCGCTCATGGCTCTGCTGGAGGTCGCGTTGGGAACAAGGGCCCGATTCTCTACTCTTAGTATAAGGGGCATAAATGCGGGCTGCTATGGGAAAAATCCCTATTTGGGGGTGGGACAAACCCTACTTTTGACGCGTTCGAATGTGCTGTCGCAAGATAGGGGCTTACGGGGTCCAGAAATCGGGATCGATGACCCCGATCCGGATGGCGTACTTAATCATTTCAATGGGAGTGCTGATGCCGAGCTTTTTTGTGATATTGGCCCGGTGCTTCTCTACGGTTTTGGAGCTGATGCAGAGGACCTCACTGATCTGGGTCGTGGAGTTTCCTTCGGCCAGCAGCAGGAACACCTGTTGCTCTCGTTCTGAGAGGAGATCGTAGCCTTTGGAGGTGGTTTCCTTTTTGCGGCTTTTAACGTAGGAGTTGATGACATCTGCCCTGATGTTCTGACTTAGAAAAAACTCGCCCTCATGGACACTTCGGATCGCTGCCAGCAGGGTGCTGCTCGGCTCCCCTTTGAGCACGTACCCCCGGGCCCCGGCACTCAGGACCTTGTGAGCGTAGGCCTCTTTTTCGTGCATGGAAAGAATCACGATCTGAGTCTCGGGGACCGCATCCCGAATCAGTTTCACCGCCTCCAGCCCATTCATCCGTGGCATGGCCAGGTCGAGGACCAGAATATTCGGTCGCAACGATCTGACCAGGTCCAGGGCCTCCACCCCGTCACTGGCCTCGCCAACCACTTCGATATCGGCCTGGGGCTCCAGTAGCTGACGCAGGCCTTCACGAACCATGGCGTGGTCATCTGCAATCAGGACCTTGATAGGAGTCATTCAGTCCTCTCCTCAGATACCGGCAGTTCTACCCGGATTGTTGTCCCTTCCCCTTTTTGGGAGTTGATACTCAGGCGCCCCCCTCTTGATGCCGCCCGTTCCCGCATCCCCAGCAGACCGATGCCCAGACGACCCTCTGCTTTGGGTTCAAATCCGACCCCGTCGTCCTGAATGGTCAGTATGACTTGCGCAGAGAGGCAGGTTAAACGGATGTTGACATGTTTGGCTCTGGAATGCTTGGCGATGTTGTTCAGACTCTCCTGGCAGATGCGATAGAGAACGATCCCGGACTCCTGAATACATCGCCCATCAGGGCCGCTGGCCTGAAAGTCGATTTCGATTCCCGCCATTTGCCGGGAAAATTGTTCAACATACCACCCGAGGGCCGACTCAAGCCCCATATCATCGAGCATCGCCGGCCGCAAGGTGGCTGAGATGTTTCGGACATGGTCTCCAAGCTGTGCAACCAGCTCGATCTGTCTTTGACATTGGGAGCGGTTGTTTTCCTGACCTTCGGGCAGAGCGTTTTTAAGGGTTTCCATGCCGAACTGCAGGGCAGCCAGAACTTGACCCAGTTCGTCATGCAGATCCCGCGCGAGGTTCGCCCTCTCTTCTTCGGTGACGTTGAGCAGCTGGCGGGAGAGATAGCGGATATCCTCCTCGGCCTGTTTGCGCACTGTGATGTCGTTGTGGGTCCCTACCACCCGAAGCGGCTTGCCTTGCCCATCGTAGGAGACCACCCGGCCACGGGTTAAGATCCAGATCCAATTGCCGGACTTGGATCTCATTCGAACCTCGGACTCGTAATAGGGGGTGCGACCCTCGAGGTGGTTTTTTAAAGTGCCAATCACCTGGTCCTTTTCGTCAGGATGCAGAAGCGTCTCCCACGACTGGAATGTCGGCTCAATCTCTTCGGGGGTATACCCGAGCATGGTTGCCCAGCGCGGACTGTAATAGACTTTGCCGGTCTGTACATTATAGTCCCACAATCCGACGTTGGTGGCTTCGAGTGCAAGATCGAGGCGCTCTTTGTTTTCGATCAGCATTTTTTCCATCCGCAGGCGTTCATCCCATTGGGCTTTGAACGGACGGAACAATAAAAAATAGACAGGTGAGATGATTATGAGCAGAAAGCTTGCATCGATGATCGCTTTTGTCAGAGGAGGATAGGGGGGGAGATGGGACAGTAAGAGCATGTCGCAAATCTCGCCAACGAAAATCCAGGCCGCAACCAGAATCAATTGCCGGTTTGGAGAAAGGGGCGGTGGGAGAAAGGATCGTTTTTCTTTATCCCTGCCTCCGGTACTATTCTGGTTCGGGCCATTGTTGCTCATATGAGCAAATGCCCCCTTTGTCTTCATAAAACGTGCTCCCCCTTGTGAAACTTAAATCAATGCTGCCAGTTCAACCATGGAGATGTCCATCTTTTGAAAAGAAAAAGGTCTGGCACAGGGTGTTTCTTTGAGCGATTGCAAAAAATATGCAAAAATTATTTTGAACTTCAAGAGGTTATAATGCTTAGTTTTTTTCTTTATGAGATTGGGTGCATGTCGAGGTGTAAACTTTTCCGACCGAAATTCGGAGGGGCCAGAATAGCTTCTCCGCCATATGGGGGGCTGACCATTGGGAAATTTTACCAGAAAGAATTCCCTATGGCAGAGTGGGGAAAAAAGCATAAAAAAGCCCTGCAGATGCAGGGGGAAAAATATATCGAATAATCGACCTGAATCGTTCCCATGCGCTGGGTGGGAACGCCATGTTTACCTGGGTCATCTCATCTTTTATCGAGAACTAACCTGGCGGACCACCAGGTGTTCTTTGAGCGCTTTTTCGATAAGAGCGGGGGAGGGAAAGCCCGAAAGACGGCTCCAGATTCCGCGGCGCCCGTCGACAATAATCACAGCCGGCGGGTGGTTGGCGATGTCAGGGGTATAGACCTCAAAGCCCTTCAGCACGCGGTTGACCGATTCTCTTTGCCCGGTCAGAAAGTTCCAGCCGGGCCTGGCACCGAGTTTTTCGGCCCGGGCCTTGAGCCGGGGAGGGATGTCATTGGCCGGGTCGATGCTGATGGTGATGAGAAAAATCTCCCGCCCCATGGCATCGCCCACCCGGGTCTGAACGGATTTGAAGATGCCGTCCAGGATCGGGCAGATGGTTGTGCAGCTGGTGTAGGTAAAGGTAATGGCGGCAATGTTATCGCCGATGAGCTCGGTGACCAGGTGGTTGGACTCTCCATCCTGGTTGGTCAGTTCCAGGTCGGGGATGTTGAGGTTGACGATGCTGCCGGCACTGTGCCCAAGGGGCGGGGCCGTGACCATAGCCGCAAAAAGGCAGATGCCGATGAGCGTCTTGTGCGCTTTGCCGGCGGTCAGAAGGTTGCGAAAAAATGTGGAGAAGTGAAAGGTGCTCATAACATGGCCCTCTTAGATGACTGAATTTGTCCTGTTTCTTGAAAGTATAAAGGGCAACCGGATCGAGTCAAACAAAGCTTTTCACTTTGTAACTATTTAAGACAAGGCAAAACGAACGGCTAAAAACTTAAAAAGCAAAACCGGCGGGTCGCGTCCCGCCAGACGCCTTCATTTTTGCAAGCCACCAAAAACGAAGCAAAAAGTGGCTTCCCCTGCGGGGGGCAT
>CALZIC010000256.1 GCA_945787285.1 uncultured Desulfuromonadales bacterium | reverse complement strand
GGCAGGTCAATGACTTGCGCTATTGCCCGGTCAGAAATCACGGGTTCAGGATTATTTCTTTTCGGGACCGTTGCCGCGAGCCAGGATATCGGTCAGTTCAGCCATAAATTCGTTGATATCCCTGAACTGGCGATAAACTGAGGCGAAACGGACGTAGGCGACTTCGTCGAGGCCATGGAGGCTGTTCATCACAGCCTCTCCGATTCGACTCGAGTCGATCTCTTTTTCGCCACTTTCCTGCAGGGCGATCTCCAGCCGGTCCACCTCTTTTTCGATGGTGGCAATGGAAATCGGTCGTTTCTCGCAGGCACGCTGCATGCCGGCAATAATCTTGGTACGGTCGAAGGCCTCTCGACGGCCGTCTTTTTTCACCACCAGGGGGAGCGTTTCCTCGACCCTCTCGTAGGTGGTAAAACGCTTTTCGCAGGAAATGCATTCCCGGCGGCGGCGGATGTTGTTGCCCTCTTTACCGAGGCGGCTGTCGACGACTTTGGTATCGTGATATGAGCAAAAAGGGCATTTCATCAGGAGTCTCTTTCGGTCATTTTGAGGACGTCGGCCAGGTCGAGCACATCGACCCCTGACTCTTCCAGCATTTCGACCGACAGAAGATCGGGGTACCCTTCGAGATAGACAATGCGTTCGACGCCGGCATTGATGAGCATTTTGGAGCAGATGATACAAGGGGAATTGGTGCAGTAAAGGGTGGAACCGGCGATGTTGACGCCGTGCTTGGCCGCCTGAATGATGGCGTTCTGCTCGGCATGGAGACCGCGGCAGAGTTCGTGCCGCTCCCCGGAGGGAACATTGAGTTTCTGGCGCAGGCAGCCGGTCTGCTCGCAATGGCTGATCCCCGACGGGGTGCCGTTATAACCGGTAGCGAGAATATTCTTCCCTTTGACCATAACGGCACCGACCTGGCGGCGCAGACACGTGGAGCGTCTGGCCACCAGGCGGGCGATTTCCATGAAATACTCTTCCCAGGATGGGCGTTCCATTTAGACCAGTCGATGCGCGTAAAGAGGGAACTTCTTGCAGAGCTCTTTGACCTCGGCGCGAATGGCCGCCAGTTCGGTCTCGTTATCGATGTTCTTCAGGGCGCGCTCGATCCAGCCGGCGACCATTTCCATTTCAGGCTCTTTGAGCCCTCGGCTGGTGGTTGCCGGGGTGCCGATGCGGAAGCCGCTGGTGACGAAAGGCGACCGCTCGTCAAACGGCACGGCGTTCTTGTTGACAGTGATGCCGGCGTTTTCGAGGGCCGCTTCGGCAACCTTACCGGTAATCTCAGTGCCGGAAAGATCAACCAGCATCAGGTGGTTGTCGGTCCCCCCGGAGACGAGGTTGAAACCCCGCTTAACCAGACCCTCGGCGAGAGCATGGGCATTTTTGACCACCTGGGAGGCGTACTCCTTGAATTCGGGAGCCAGGGCTTCCTTGAAGGCAACCGCCTTGGCGGCGATGACATGCATCAGAGGCCCGCCCTGAATGCCCGGGAAGATATTGCTGTTGATCTTCTTGGCGAATTCTTCGCGGCACAGGATCATGCCGCCGCGGGGGCCGCGCAGGGTCTTGTGGGTTGTGGTGGTAACGAATTCGGCATGGGGCACCGGATTGGGGTGCAGCCCGGCGGCCACCAGTCCGGCAATGTGAGCCATATCGACCATCACCATGGCGCCGACCTTGTCGGCAATGCGCCGGAAAGCAGCGAAGTCGATGCTGCGGGCGTAGGCGCTGGCGCCCACGACGATCAACTTCGGTTTGTGCTCTTCGGCCAGCCGTTCCACTTCTTCATAATCGATGGTGCCGGTCTCTTTCTTGACCCCGTAGGGGACGATGTTGAAGAGTTTGCCGGAGAAGTTGACCGGAGAACCGTGGGTCAGGTGCCCGCCATGGGCCAGGTTCATACCGAGGATGGTGTCGCCGGGCTGGCAGGTGGCGAAGTAGACCGCCATGTTGGCCTGGGAGCCGGAATGGGGCTGCACGTTGGCGTGCTCGGCACCGAAAAGCTCCTTGGCACGATCGATCGCCAACTGCTCGGCCTCGTCGACCACCTCGCAGCCGCCGTAGTAGCGTTTGCCGGGGTAGCCTTCGGCGTACTTGTTGGTGAGAACCGAACCCTGCACTTCAAGAACCCGCTCACTGACGAAGTTCTCCGAAGCGATAAACTCGAGATTGTACTCCTGGCGCTCCGTTTCCCTGACGATGGTAGAAGCAATTTGGGGATCGAACTGGCTGAGCATATCGGACATGTTTATGAGCCTCCCTCGCGGGGTAGAACCGCTTGGAAATAAATTCTTGTTTACTAAAACGAATGGGCAGACCGTCGGCCTGCCCATTCGACTGAAAGCCGTTTAAAGATCGCCTTTTCGCACCTGCTCTTCGATCTGGGCGATTTTGTCGAGTCGCCGCTGGTGCCGGTCCCCCTCGAAAGGGGTATCGAGCCAGATGGCGACCATTTTAAGGGCCAGTTCGTTATCCAGAACGCGCCCCCCAAGGACGAGGATATTGGCGTTGTTGTGTTCCTTGGACATCTGGGCGGTGAATTCGTCATGCACCAGCGCCGCCCTGACGCGGGGGAACTTGTTGGCGACCAGCGACATGCCGATACCGGTGCCGCAGATCAGAATCCCCTTGCTGGCCTCGCCGCAGGAGACAGCTCGTGCCACCTTTTCGCCGAAATCGGGGTAATCGACCGAGTCACCGTTTTCGGTGCCGAAATCGGTGACATCGGTGCCGCGATTTTTGAGAAACCCCTTGATAGCCTCTTTAAGCTCGAGGCCGCCATGGTCACTGCCGATAACGAACATGTCGATCAGACCTTTTTGAAGAGGAGGGTCGCGTTGGTGCCGCCGAACCCGAGAGAGTTGGACATGGCAGCACGGATTCCGCCCTGGCGAGCCTCGTTGGGAACGTAGTCGAGGTTACACTCGGGATCGGGATCCTGGTAGTTGATGGTCGGCGGAATTTCACCGCGGTCCATGGCAAGCAAGGTATAGACCGCTTCGATGCCGCCTGCGGCGCCGAGGGCGTGCCCGGTCATGCCTTTGGTCGAGCTGACCATGACCTTATCGGCGTGGTCACCAAGAGCGGTTTTAATCGCCATCGTCTCGTAGAGGTCGTTGAAGGGAGTCGAGGTTCCGTGGGCATTGATGTAATCGATGCCTTCAGGATTCATCCCAGCGCCGCGCAGTGCCATCTTCATACAACGGGCGGCTCCCTCTCCGTTAGGCGACGGAGCCGTCAGGTGGTAAGCGTCTCCGGTGGCGCCGTAGCCACCGACTTCCGCATAGATTTTCGCTCCACGCTGCTTGGCCGCTTCGTACTCCTCGAGAATGACAATCCCTGCCCCTTCGGACATGACGAAACCGTCGCGCCCTTTGTCGAAGGGACGGCTGGCGGCCGTCGGATCATCGTTGCGGGTCGAGAGCGCCTTCATGACGTTGAAACCGGAAATGCCGAGCGGGGTGATGGTCGACTCGCAGCCGCCGGCGATCATGGCGTCGGCATCACCGCGGGCGATCATGTGATAGGCGTCCCCGATCGAATGGGTACCGGTCGCACAGGCAGTAACCGTAGAGAGATTGGGTCCCTTGGCGCCGAACCTGATCGAGATATGACCGGGTGCGAGGTTGATGATCAGCATCGGAATGAAGAAGGGGGTAATTTTCTTGTAGCCGCCCTTCTGCAACGCCTCGTGATATTTTTCGATGGCCGGAAGCCCGCCAAGGCCGGAACCGACCTGAACCCCGACACGCTCGGCATTTTCTTCGGTGATCTCCAGACCCGAATCCTGCATGGCTAATTCAGCCGCGCCGAGTGCGTACTGGATGAACGTGTCCATCTTTTTAATTTCTTTTTTTGCGATGAACTCTTCGGGCTTAAAGTCCTTGACCTCTCCGGCGATCTGGGTCGGCAGTTCCGACGCATCAAACCGGGTAATACGATCAATTCCGGACTTCCCGGCCATCAGGGAAGACCAGTTTTTTTCATTACCTGTGCCAAGGGCTGATATAACGCCGACACCCGTTACGACGACTCTACGCATGGTTGAAAATACCTCCGTTGGATTAGCCGAATCCAGAGTCTTAATATCTTAACTGGCAAAAACCAGTATCTTTCAAAGCCAAAACCACCGGGGATAAACCGGTGGCACTTTGTTCATTTATCGAAGGAGGAGGAAACAGCTGTTTCCTCCTCCTGCGTTTTCAAATTCAGGCGTTTTCGCCAATGTAGTCTATGGCGTTCTGAACGGTCTGGATTTTTTCAGCGTCCTCATCGGAGATTTCGATATCGAATTCTTCTTCGAGGGCCATTACCAGTTCTACGGTGTCCAGGGAGTCAGCACCGAGATCATGGTAACCTGATCCGCGTCTACACCCAGCTGCTCTGCAACAATCTGCTTTACTCTTTCGTCAGTCGAAGCCATTTGCTTCACCTCCTCTTTGATGTTTGAACCGATCTCCGATCGGGTCCTATTTTGCTACATGTACATACCACCGTTGACTGCCAGCACCTGCCCGGTAATGTACCCGGAGTTGTCAGATGCGAGGAAGACGACGGCGTTTGCAATATCGTCAGCGGAACCGAGGCGATCCAGGGGGATCTGCGCAGTCAGTTCCTGGCGGGTTTTCTCGGGAAGCGCGTCGGTCATGTCGGTGGCGATGAAGCCGGGAGCGACGGCGTTGACCGTCACGTTGCGGCGCGCCAGTTCGCGTGCATTGGAGCGGGTGAGCCCCATCAGACCGGCCTTGCTGGCGCAGTAGTTGGCCTGTCCGGCGTTGCCCATCTGGCCGACGACCGAGGCAATGTTGATAATACGGCCGTAGCGCTGCTTGGACATGACCTTGGCTGCGGCGCGGGTGCACAAAAAGGCCCCTTTGAGGTTGACGCTGAGAACGGCGTCC
>CALZIC010000255.1 GCA_945787285.1 uncultured Desulfuromonadales bacterium | reverse complement strand
TCGGCTCGCCAGGCCAGGCGAGAATTTCTCGAGAAGGTGGCCAGGGAGAATGGGTTTTCCCACATCGCCCTTGGCCACCATCAGGATGATCAGGCCGAGACTTTTCTGCACAGGCTTCTGCGCGGGGCGGGAGTTTCCGGTCTTGCGGCCATGGCCATGCAAAAGGGGGCGTACGTTCGGCCCCTGCTCCATTTTTCCCGTAGCCAGATTCGCGCCTATCTTGCGGAAAAAGAACTTGCTTTTGTCGAGGACGCGAGCAACGCCAGTCTCGAGTTCACCCGCAACCGGATTCGCCACCAGGTTCTTCCCCTTCTGCACACCTTTAATCCCCGGATAGAGGAGCACCTCGGGCGTCTCTGTGACCGATTGGCTGTTGAGGAGGATTACTGGGGCACCGTGGTGGCGCAGGAGAGGGAGCGTCTGGCCCATCGGTTTGAGGGCGGTCTCTGGCTCGATCGCGGCGAATGCCTGAAGCTTCACCCGGCCATGCGCAGAAGGCTCATCCGGGGGGTGCTGGAGGAGCTCAGGGGGGACCTGCGCGGCATTTCATCGTCCCATCTGGAGTCGGTCGACTCCCTTCTTGCCGGCTCCAGAAGCCAGGCAGACTGCGCCCTGCCGGGGGCCTGGGTGGCGCGGCGCTACCGGCGCCTGCTTTTCTGCTCCGAGCCGCCGGTCCCTTGCAGGCCCTACGCCCTGGAAATCCCCGGACCGGGGCGGTACGCCCTTCCGACCGGCGAACAGCTGGTTGTCAGCCTGGTTCAACAGCCGCTGGGGGAAGGGCCGTGCGCGGTCGAGTTTGACGGCGGGCGGGTGGCTTTCCCGCTAACGGTCCGGACGTTTCGTGCCGGGGACCGTTTCTCTCCTTCCGGCATGCGGGGCACGATGAAGCTGAAAGACTTTTTCATTAACGAGAAGATCGAACGCGAGGCCCGCTCCCGTCTCCCCCTGGTGGTCGGTCCCGGGATCCTCTGGGTGGCGGGTGTCCGGCGGTGCGGCGGTTTTCGTTCCCGGCCCGGTGGGGGCCGCGTTTTGCGTATTGAAATGCATGGCTGGCAAATGGCGACAATTGGGTTGTGAATACGCGGGGTTTATGGTAAGTTTCCGGATGTTTCCGAGGCTTGGTTCGTCCGGTCTGGTCCGGGGGAGTTTGCCGATCAAATTACCTTTTAGGGGGTCCTGTGAATCAGTTCTATAAAAATCTCGCGCTCTGGCTGGTGATCTCCCTGGTCATGATTCTGCTTTTCAATATGATGACGCAGAAGGACCAGGAGCAGAAACCTATTACCTATACGGCCTTTTTGGATGCTGTCGAAGAAGGTCAGGTTCGTGAAGTCACGGTCAAAGGGGCTAATATCGAAGGGAAATATCAGGACGATACCCTGTTTAAAACCTTCACTCCCGACGATCCCGGGATGATTGCCGAGCTTCGCGGCAAAGGGGTGGTGATCCAGGCCCAGCCCGCCGAGGATCGCAGCTTCTGGATGACCCTGATGGTCTCCTGGGGGCCGATCCTGCTGCTGATCGCGGTGTGGATTTTCTTCATGCGGCAGATGCAGTCGGGCGGCGGCAAGGCCATGAGCTTCGGCAAGAGCAAGGCCAAGCTATTGACCGACACCTCGGCGCAGGTGACTTTTAAGGACGTCGCCGGCATCGACGAGGCCAAGGACGAACTCGAGGAGATCGTCTCTTTCCTGCGCGAGCCGAAGAAGTTTTCCCGCCTCGGCGGCCGCATTCCCAAGGGTGTGCTGCTGGTCGGTTCTCCCGGTACCGGTAAGACCCTCCTGGCCCGCGCCATTGCCGGTGAGGCCGGGGTCCCCTTCTTCTCCATCTCCGGTTCCGATTTTGTCGAGATGTTTGTCGGCGTCGGTGCCAGTCGGGTGCGTGACCTGTTTGTTCAGGGCAAGAAAAATGCCCCCTGCATTATCTTTATCGATGAGATCGACGCCGTTGGTCGCCATCGTGGAGCCGGTCTTGGTGGCGGTCACGATGAGCGGGAGCAGACCCTCAACCAGTTGCTGGTCGAGATGGACGGCTTCGAGTCCAACGAAGGGGTCATCCTGATCGCCGCCACCAACCGCCCCGATGTTCTCGACCCGGCGCTGCTGCGTCCCGGGCGCTTCGACCGCCAGGTGGTGGTTCCTCGCCCCGACGTTAAGGGTCGCCTTAAAATTCTCAACGTGCATGCCCGCAAGGTCCCCCTCGACCCTGCCGTCGATATGGAAGTGGTGGCCAAGGGAACACCCGGTTTCTCCGGCGCGGATCTGGCCAACCTGATCAACGAGGCGGCCCTGCTTGCGGCTCGGGCCGACAAGAGCCAGGTTGGCTCGGATGACCTCGAGGCGGCCAAGGACAAAGTCATGATGGGGGCCGAGCGCCGCTCCATGGTGATTACCGAAGAAGAAAAGAAAGTGACCGCCTATCACGAGGCCGGTCACGCCCTGGTCGCCATGTTTATTCCCGGAGCCGACCCGGTTCACAAGGTGTCGATCATTCCCCGCGGCCGCGCCATGGGGGTGACCATGTATCTGCCTGAGCAGGAAAAGTACAACGAAACCCGCGACGGCCTGCACACCCGCATCTGCACACTGCTCGGCGGGCGGGTGGCTGAAGAGATCATCTTTTCCAGCATTACCAGCGGTGCCAGCAACGATATCGAGCGGGCCACCGCCATTGCCCGCAAGATGGTCTGCGAGTGGGGCATGAGTGAAACAATCGGTCCCCTGGCTTTCGGCGAGAAGGAAGGCGAAGTCTTCCTCGGTCGCGACATGGGGCACGTCAAGAACTACAGCGAGGCGACCGCCATCGAGATCGACAAGGAGATCCGCCGGATTGTCGGGGACAACTACGAGCGTACCCGTAAAATCCTCCTTGAGCAAAAAGACGCCCTGGTGATCGTGGGCGAGGCGCTTCTCGAACACGAAAATCTCGACGGTGCCGAAATCAACGCCATGGTCTTCGGCCAGCCGGCCGAGGCGCCGGTTTCCGGAGCCTCGGTGGCCCCCTCGGACGGACCCTGTCTCGATGAGTCGCCGCTTCCTGTGGAATAATGTCGTACAAACCACGCCTGCTGCAGGTTGAGGACGAGGCCGGGGCCGGCCGGGAAGCGCTTGGCATCCGCTGCGATCCGGTCGGAGTCGAGCGCATGGCCGCCAAGATGGTCGGCCGCTGCATCAAACTGACCGCGGTTCCCTGCCGGGCCGCCAACGTTCTCAAACAGGAGATGCTCTCTGTCGGCGGGGATGCGGCGGTCGCCCGCGGAAGCGTGGCCTGCTCGATTGCGGAGACCGACGTCATCCTCATCGGAACGCTCAAGCAGCTGCGGCAACTTTGCACACGGCTGCCGGCCCAGCCCTTCGGTCTGCGCGCTCTGGCCGAAGAGCTTCGCCTGCTGCTCCGCCATCTCGATGCACCGGCCGCGTTTCTTGACGGGGGCGGTTGCCGTCTTGACCTGACCAAGCCGCGAATCATGGGGATCCTCAACGTGACCCCCGATTCGTTTTCCGACGGCGGGCGGTTCTCCTCGGTCGACAAGGCGCTCGAACATGGCCGGGCCATGGCCGCCGAAGGGGCGGACCTGATCGACGTCGGAGGTGAAAGCACCCGCCCCGGAGCCGCTGCCGTCTCTGTCCAGGAGGAAATCGACCGGGTGGTGCCGGTGGTCGAGGCCCTGGTCTGCGACACCGGTCTGCCGGTTTCGGTCGATACCAACAAAAGCCAAGTGGCCCGGGCCGCGGTTGCCGCCGGAGCGGCTTACATCAACGATATCAGCGGTCTGCAGTTCGACCCCCAGATGGCGACCGTTGCCGCCGAGAGCGGCGCCGGGGTGTTTCTCATGCACACCCGGGGACGTCCGGCCGAAATGCAGGCCGACACCCGCTACGACGACCTGGTCGGGGAAATCCTCGACACTCTGCAGAATGGGATCGATCAGGCCTGCGCGGCCGGCGTGCCGCTCGATCGCATCGCCATCGATCCGGGTATCGGGTTTGCCAAGAGCGCCGAGGGAAACCTGGAGATCCTGCGAAGGCTGCCCGAGTTCCTCTCTCTCGGCCGGCCCGTTCTGCTCGGTACTTCCCGCAAGAGTTTTATCGGCAAGGTTCTGGAGCAGCCGGACCCCCAGGAGCGCCTCTTCGGTACCCTGGCGACCGTAGCACTCGGGGTCGAGCGGGGAGCGAAAATCTTCCGTGTGCACGACGTGCGGGCGGCTGTTGAGGCGGCCCGGCTTTCCTGGGCAATCTGCGATGCCAGGGGGCCACACTCCTCCTGATTAACAGCGAGCATAAATTGGTGCGGTATGGGCGGGATTCTCGACGGTCTTAAAAACTTCAGATGCATCCTCGGCGTCTACGTCTCTTCCCAGGTCACCGGTCTCTACACCCTGCACTGGATTCTCGACAACTTCCTCTCTTCCATCATCCTGGTCATCGTCGTTTTGTTCCAGAGCGACATCCGCCGGGCGTTGATCCACGTCGGCCGCAATCCCTTCTTTGCCGATCTTTCCTACAAGGAGGAGACCGAGGTTATCGCCGAACTGGTGCAGGCTTCGGTCAACATGGCCAGCAAGAAGATCGGGGCACTCATCGTTATCGAGCGGGAAACCGGTATCAAGGACTTTCTTGAAGTGGGGGTGGAAATCGACGCCAAGGTTTCCAGCGACCTGATCACCTCCATCTTTCTGCCCTATTCGCCGATTCACGACGGCGCGCTGGTCGTCCAGCAGGGGCGCCTGAAGCGGGCGGCCTGTTTTCTGCCCCTGACCCAGAACCCCGATATCAGCAAAACCCTCGGTACCCGTCACCGTGCCGCGATCGGTCTGACCGAACTGGTCGATGCGGTCTCGATCGTCGTTTCCGAGGAGACCGGCAAGGTTTCCGTGGTGGTGGGGGGGCGGATTACCCGGGATCTCGACTCCACCGCATTAAAACGCGTCCTTACCCGGCTGCTCGAGCCGCAGACGGCCAAAGCAAAGAAGCGATAGTATGGTCAAGCGCCTGTTCGAAAACTGGTTTCTGAAGCTGTTGTCCCTCATTTTTGCCCTGATCCTGTGGTTCTTCGTCATGGGGGAGCAGAAGCAGGAGGTCTCCTACGCCGTTCCCCTGGTGCTGAAGAACATCCCTTCAGGGCTGATGGTCGCCAGCGAGGTGCCGAGCCAGATCGACGTCCGCATCAACGGCCCCCGTACCCTGCTGATGAACATTCGTTCGACCGATATCAGCATCGGGGTCGACCTGAAATGTCGATGTCAATCTCGAACGGATCAAGTCCAAACCGGTCCCTGTCAAAGTGGTGCTTGCCGGGCAGCCGGCCGCAGGGTACCAGCTCGGTCCGGTCGTCGCGGTTCCGGGCAGGGTCGTGGTCGAAGGGGCCGAAGGGGAACTGAAAAATATCAACGAAGTGAAAACCGAACCGGTGGAAATCGAGGGGGTGAAGGACAGCTTCGCCCTGATCGTGCCGGTGAATTACGTCGGAACCTATACCGCATTGAAGGACCACAAGACTGTCGAGGTGCAGGTCACCATCATTGCGCCTCCGGCCCCTTTGCTAAACGATTCGGCACCTACCGAACATATCGATCCAGGAGATGTTTCTCAATGACTAAAAAGCTTTTCGGCACCGACGGAGTTCGCGGTGTCGCCAATATCCATCCGATGACCACCGAGATTGCCATGCAGCTCGGCCGGGCCGCCGCCTATATCTGCAAAAATGAAAAGCGCCGTCATCGCATCGTCATCGGCAAGGACACCCGGCTTTCAGGCTACATGATCGAAAACGCCCTGGCCGCAGGAATCTGTTCGATGGGCGTCGACGTGCTGCTGGTCGGTCCCCTGCCGACTCCCGGCATCGCTTTCATCACCGCTTCGATGCGCGCCGATGCCGGGGTGGTGATTTCCGCCTCCCACAACGCCTACCAGGACAACGGCATCAAGTTCTTCTCCCGAACCGGCTTCAAGCTCCCCGACGAGGTGGAGCTGAAAATCGAGGATTTGATCTTTTCCAAAAAGATCGACTCGCTTCGTCCCGTCGCTTCGGAAGTCGGCAAAGCGTTCCGTATCGACGACGCTGTCGGTCGCTACATCGTGTTCCTCAAAAACTCCTTCCCGAAGGAACTCGACCTGACCGGCCTCAAGATCGTCCTCGACTGCGCCAACGGCGCCGCCTACAAGGTCGCCCCTGCGGTCCTTGAAGAGCTCGGCGCCGAGGTGATCCGCATCGGGGTCAGTCCCAACGGGGTCAACATCAACGCCGGATGCGGATCGCTCTACCCCGACGTGATCTCCGAAGCGGTGCGGGAGAATCGCGCCGACCTCGGCATCGCGCTCGACGGCGATGCTGACCGGGTGATATTTGTCGACGAATTCGGCAACGAGGTCGATGGCGACCACATCATGGCGATCTGCGCCACCGACATGATCGAAAACGGAACCCTGGCGAATAAAACCCTGGTGGCCACGGTGATGAGCAACATGGGGCTCGACATCGCCCTGCAGAAGGCTGGCGGCCAGGTCGTCAAGACCGGGGTCGGCGACCGCTACGTGGTCGAGGAGATGCTGCGAGGCGGCTATAACCTCGGCGGGGAGCAGTCCGGGCACATGATCTTTCTCGATCACATTACCACCGGCGACGGCGTACTCTCGGCTCTTCAGGTGCTGGCCATCATGCAGCGCAGCGGCAAGCGCCTCTCCGAGCTGGCCGAGGTGATGATCGCCCTGCCGCAGGTGCTGGTCAACGTGCGGGTGAAAGAGCGCAAAGACATTGGCACCGTGCCGGAAATAAAGAAAGTGATCGATGCCGTGGAGGAAAAGCTGCACGGCAAGGGAAGGGTGCTGATCCGCTACTCCGGAACCGAACCGCTGCTGCGCATCATGCTCGAGGGACAGGATAAGTACCAGATTACCGAGATGGCCCACGAGATCGCCCATACCATCGAAAAGCACATGGGCGGCACCCTGGAGGATAAGTAACCGTGGCTAAACTCGGAGTCAATGTCGATCATGTCGCCACGGTCCGTCAGGCCCGTGGTATCAACGAACCCGATCCCGTCACCGCCGCGGCCCTGGCCGAACTGGCCGGCGCCGAAGGTATTACCGTGCATCTGCGCGAAGACCGCCGCCACATTCAGGACCGCGACGTGGAGATCCTGCGCCAGACCGTCAAGACCCGCCTCAACCTGGAAATGGCCGCCACCGACGAAATGGTCGGCATCGCCCTGAAAGTCCAGCCGGATATGGTCACCCTGGTCCCTGAAAAGCGCGAGGAACTGACCACCGAAGGCGGGCTTGACGTGGTCCGCTACCGGCCGATCCTGAAAAAACATATCGATCTGCTGCGCCAGGGAGGGCTGGTGGTCAGTCTCTTTGTCGATCCGGACATCGAGCAGATCAAGATGGCCCATCGCCTGGGGGTCGAGTATGTCGAGATCCATACCGGCACCTACTGCGAGGCCCGCCGCAGTGAAGACCGCAAGGCCGAACTGGCCAAGATCGGTACCGCCATTCGCGCCGGGCGCAAGCTCGGCCTCGGCATCAATGCCGGCCACGGGCTCAACTACCAGAACGTGCAGGCGGTGGTGGCGCTGGGCGGCATCGAGGAATACAATATCGGCCACAGCATCATCTCTCGCGCCGTTCTGGTCGGGCTGGAGCGGGCGGTAAGGGAAATGGCCGCCCTGGTTCGCGAGGGCTGAGCGTGGCTCCGATTGCCGGAGTCGGCACCGACATCAGCCGCACCG
>CALZIC010000254.1 GCA_945787285.1 uncultured Desulfuromonadales bacterium | reverse complement strand
CTCGTTTTTTTTCTTGGCACTCTGCGTTTCCTCGGAATCGACAATATCGACATCCTCGATACCCCAGCCCAAAAAGGCCTTGATATGCTTCGGCTGCAGCGTCGCTCCCTCAGGAAGCAGAAACCTGCCCTTGAAAACAAGGTCACTGGCCAGCATCATGCCCGGTTGAAGATCTTCAGTTAAAATGGTTCCCACTTATCAACCTTCCTGTTGATGGATGCGTGCCATGGTCAGGCGTCTCAAATAGCCTGCCGCCTCCGGCCCCATGCTGCCAATTTTCCGACACCCCGCGTTCATTGCTGGTATTAAAAACCGGCCGACATTGACACAAGCGGCAAGTATTCGGACAGCGATGGGGATTTGTGCAAAAAGCACTCCAGATAAGGCTTGAGCGACGACCCTCCACAGGAACGGCCCGGCAATTCGACATGAGGTCGGCGCCCCTTCCCTTTTCCCCGCCGCTCCCCTATAATGCGCCGACAAGGAGTGCACAACCGTTATGCAAAAAAGCTTTACCGCCGAGGCCCGGCAGGAAATCCGCGGAGCGATCACCGCCGCCCAGAGCAACGAGGTCTTTTTCGTGGGCAAAACCGATGTCGAACTGAGGGTGACCGAGGTCGACGTACTGGCCCGCGGCAACGCCGAGGCGGTGCCGGCAATCCTTCAGCTGTGCCGCTTCGGCGACGTGGTTATCCACAACCACCCCTCTGGAAACCTTCGCCCCTCTTCGGCCGACATCGAAATATCCTCGCAACTCGGGGCACTTGGCATCGGCTTCTACATTGTGGACAACTCTGTGGAACATGTGTACAGGGTGGTTGAGCCCTTCGCGCCGAAGCAGGAGCACCATGTCGAGCCGCAGCGCATCGGCGACATCCTCGGCCCCGAGGGCGCCGTGGCCCGCTCCCTGGCCGGCTACGAAGACCGCCCCGAGCAGCTGCGCATGGGCTTTGCCGTGGGGGATGCCTTCAACAGCAGCAAGCTGGCGGTGATCGAGGCGGGCACCGGCACCGGGAAAAGCCTCGCCTACCTGGTCCCGGCCCTGTTGTGGGCCCTGGAGAACGAGGAGCGGGTGGTGGTCTCGACCAATACCATCAACCTGCAGGAACAGCTGGTCCGCAAGGACCTGCCTTTTCTCAAGCGGGCCACCGGCCTCGAGTTTACCGCCGTGCTGGTCAAGGGGCGCGGCAACTACTACTGCCGCCGCCGCGCCGAGGCGGCCCGCCTGGAGCCGGGGCTGTTCGACGACGAACTCTCCAGCGAACTCGGCGCCATTCACCAGTGGGCCGAAAAGACCGGCGACGGCTCCCGGGAGGATCTCCCCTTTATTCCCAAAGAGCAGGTATGGGAGGAGGTGCGCTGCGAAATCGACCAGTGTTCCCGGGTGCGCTGCGCCCACTACGCCGGGTGCTTTTTCCACAAGGCCCGCCGCCACGCGGCCCAGGCCGAGCTGCTGGTGGTCAACCACGCCCTGCTCCTCTCCGATCTGTCGCTGCGGCTGCAGACCGACAACTATTCGGCGACCGCTGTTCTGCCCCCCTTCGAGCGCATCATCCTCGACGAGGCCCACCACCTCGAGGATGTCGCCACCAGCTACTTCGCCTCCCAGGTGACCCGCTTCGCCTACGCCCGGGTGCTGAACCGGCTGCGCCACCCCCGCAAGCCGGACAAGGGGCTGCTGCCGCGCTTCCTCGCCGCCCTGGCCAAGGAGCTGCCCGACAGCGAAGACCAGCTCTACCGCGACCTGCACGGCCGCATCGAGGCCATTCTCGCCGGCCGCCAGGCCCTGCTCGACAGGGCCCTGGAGAGTCTCGAAACGATCGGTCAAGACCTGGCCGAGGCACTGGGAAAAACGATTGTCGAGCGCGAGGAAATCAAGCAGCGGGTCACGCCGGACTTTGCCGCAAGCTCAACCTGGCAGTCGCTGCGGGAGAGGGTGCGCGCCCTCGAAAAGGAGACCGGCCTCCTCGAGCGCCAGCTGCGCGACCTGCTTAAGGATACCGGGCGGATTCCCGAAGCGTTTTACGACAAGTTCACCTCGCACATCACCGATTTGCGCGGCATCGCCGGCCGCCTCGAGGGGCTCGGCGCCGCCCTCTGCTTCTTTGTGGCCGAAGATCCGGCGACCTGCGCCTGGCTCGAGGTGACCAAGGGGAGGATCGGCCGCGGCACCGGCATCGTCACCCGCCTCTGCACCGCGCCGCTCGAAGTGGCCGACAATCTCAAAAAGGGGGTGTACGACCGCTACAAAACGGTGATCATGACCAGCGCCACCCTGGCGGTGGGGGAATCGTTTGCCTATTTCAAACACCGGGTCGGCCTCGACCGCAGCGAGCCGGGGCGCATCCTCGAGCTGCTGCTGCACTCTCCCTTCGATTTTGCCAGCCAGGCGCTGGTGGCCATCCCCACCGACATCCCCGAACCGAACCGCCCCGGCTACCCGGAAATGGTCCGCGACCTGGCCGAGCAGGCGGTTCTGGCCGCCGACGGACGCTCCTTCGTTCTCTTTACCGCCTACTCCCTGCTGCGCCGCGTTCATGGCGAAATCGCCCCGGTCCTCGGCGCCCGCGGCTACCAGTGCCTGCGCCAGGGGGAGGAGAACCGCCACCGAATCCTGAAAAAATTCACCACCGAGGAGACCAGCGTGCTGTTCGGCACCGATTCGTTCTGGGAAGGGGTCGATGTGCCGGGACGGGCTCTGGAGCAGGTGATCATCACCCGGCTGCCTTTCAAGGTGCCGACCGAACCGGTCCTTGAGGCCCGCGCCGAGGCGATCGAAAAGCGGGGCGGCGACCCGTTCATGGAGTACACCGTCCCCCAGGCGGTGATCAAGTTCAAGCAGGGCTTCGGCCGGCTGATCCGACACCGCGACGATCGGGGCGTGGTGCTGATCCTCGACACCCGGGTGGTCAAAAAGGGGTACGGGCGCATGTTCCTGCGCTCGCTCCCCGAGGCCAGAGTGGTCAAAGCCCCGGCGCGCGAGGTCCTCGAGGCGATGCAGCGCTTTTACTCATGCTGACACGGTGCCTTGCCGGCGGGCGAGAACCCAAGCGTTTGATTTGCCCGAAACGCACTGAACCAGGGCCATTGCATAAAAAGATTCAACGGATTGCCCTGGTTTAGATGGCTTCCCCCCCTTTGCCCTGCCGGTCTAATTTTTGTCGACAGGATCAAATCTTTCCCCCTAGACCCTTTATCGTGGTAAAGTTATGCTTTGGGTATCGTCACGGCGGACCTACTGTCTGTCGGCATAATCAACGAGTTAGCCAGCCCCAGAACCCTCTCGGGCCTTTTTCGTCAGGGAGGCAGCGGCCGGTGGCCCCTGTGAGGAAAAACCATGTCCAAGTTCTTTAGAAACCTTATTCTTGCCGTCCTCTTTCTGTCCCTGGGCGGCCTGCCTGCTCTCGCCATAGAAACGGACGAAGAATTCCAGACCAATCGCGCCCGGCTCCTCGCCTATATACTGCGCACCCAGCTTTCCCAGAATCATTACAGCGGCAAAAACATCGACGACGACTTTTCCACCGCCGCCTTCAGCCTGTACGTCAAGCAGCTCGACAGCCAGAAACGTTTTCTGCTGCAGTCCGATGTCGACAAGTTGACGAGCTACATCTCACTGATCGACGATGAGATCAAAAAAGGGCGGCTCGCCCTCCCCACCCTCGGCGCAAAACTGGTGAACTACCGGGTCACCCTGGTACGCAGCCTGGTCAACGATATTTTCGAGCAGGGCTTCGACCTGAACCTCAAGGAATCGCTCGAGACCGACCCGGAAAAACTCAGCTACTGCCGCGACGAGGCCGAACTGTCTGAACGCTGGAGAAAGATCCTCAAGTACCAGCTCATCAACCGCTACCTGAACCTGCTCGAGGACGAGGAGAACAAAGAGGCGTCTGAGGCGGAGGAAGAGAAAAAGCGCTCGCCGGAAGAGCTCCTGCAGGTCGCCACCGACAAGGTCCGCAAAAGGAACGAGGACTTTTTAAGCCGCATGCTTGAAGAGACCACCCAGGACCACTACGACCGTTACTTCAATACGATCACCCGGGCCTTTGACCCCCACACCAACTACCTCGCCCCGCAGAGCAAGGAAGACTTCGACATCAGCATGAGCGGATCCCTCGAGGGGATCGGCGCGACGCTCCAGGAAGAGGACGGCTACATCAAGGTTGTGCGCATCATCCCCGGCAGCGCCGCCAGCCGCCAGGGGCAACTGCAGGCCGAGGACCTGATCCTGGCCGTGGCCCAGGGCGACGACGAGCCGGTCGATGTCACTGACACCCGGCTGCGCGATGCGGTCAGCCTGATTCGCGGCAAAAAAGGGACCGAGGTCCGCCTGACGGTGAAAAAACCGGACAGCACCCAGCTGGTCATCCCGATTATCCGCGACGTGGTGATGGGCCAGACCATAGGCTACATCAAGATCCCCAGCTTCTACCGGGACTTCAAGCACAGCTTCAGCGGCGACGGCCGCAATTCGACCGACGATGTTCGCGAAGAGTTGAACAAACTGCACAAAGCGAAGATCGACGGGCTGATTCTCGACCTGCGCAACAACGGCGGTGGCGCACTGACCGATGCCGTATCCATTACCGGCCTCTTTATTGAAACGGGCCCGGTGGTTCAGGTCAAGGACCGCAACGGCCGCATCAACACCCTCGCCGACCGCAACCCCGAGATCGTCTACAACGGCCCGCTGGTGGTTCTGGTCAACAAGTTCAGCGCCTCGGCCTCGGAAATCCTCGCCGGCGCCCTTCAGGACTACGGCCGCGCGGTAATTATCGGCGGCGAGCATACCTACGGCAAGGGGACCGTGCAGACCATGGTCGATCTCAACGGCAACCTTCCGTTCATCAAGATGGACAAGTTCCGTCCCTTAGGCGCCCTCAAGCTGACGACCCAGAAGTTCTACCGCATCAGCGGCGAATCGACCCAGTACCGGGGGGTGGTTCCCGACATCATCCTTCCCGATCAGCTGCGCTACGTCGAAGCGGGCGAGCAGTATGTCGACTACTCCCTTCCCTGGGACACGGTCGATAAAACCTCCTACTCACGGTGGAGCCGCAGCGGCACTCCGATTTCCCAGCTGCAGTCGAGCAGTCGCGAAAGGACCAGCCTGGAAGAGGACTTCATCGATATCGAAAAGAAGTCGGAAAAAGTCAAAGAGCGCAGGGAGCAGACCCTCCAGTCCCTCAATATCGACGATCTGCGCCGTGAAAGGGAAGAAAACAAAGACCTGGCCAAGGAGACCAAGGCGATGCGCGGCCACGGCAGCATGGGCGCAATGAGCGACCTGGCGGAGCCTTCCAAAAAGACAACCGACGAGGACAAGGACAGCTGGATCAAGGATCTGGACGAAGACCCCTATGTCCATGAGGGGATCGCTGTTCTGTCCGACCTCTTTCCCGGCTCCGCCGGCAAGGCGGTGGCAGGCAGCGCGGAGAGCGAAGAAGAGGCTGACAGCGAGCCCCCGTCTGCCTATTCCCGCCCCCAGTTTTAACAGGGAACCGGCCCCATGTAAAAAAAGCCCCGCCGTTTTCGGCGGGGCTTTTTTAATCCGGGCTGGCGTTTGGTCAGACGATCGGCATGTCGCGGCAGGCTGGGATGCCGCTTTTTGCGGCCTCGCTGTTCAAAAAGAAACCACCGGACCCTCGCCCCCACCCGCAAGGCGTGCTGAACCGCCGCATAAAAAAGCCCCCGTCGGTTGACGGGGGCCTGTATTTCCATATGTAAAGTCCGGAGTGCTGTTTCCGATCCTGCCGGTCAACTGCCCCAGCGGGCAGCCGGCAGGTTCACCTTCAAGTACTCGACACCGATCGACTTCCCGGTTCGGTCAGCCCTTTCGCACATCTGCGAGGGATCGCAGCCGGCCATCCTTTCCATCATGGCCATCAGGTCAAAACCGTCGACCGGTTCGCTGCGATTTTCGATGCGTTCGAGAACCTCGGCGACGGGAACATGGCGGGTCCAGGACAGCATCACCAGCATCGCCTCCCCGTAGAGATCCGACTCCATCTCCATGCCGTTGCCGTTTTCCTGCTCCCAGAGAAAGACCTGCCGGCTCATCCGCGGGTCGTCAAACACCGATCCGACTTTGCGCATTTCCAGAAAGTGCCGCAGCAGGGCGGGGACTTCCTGGCGGGCAAAGCCCTTGGCCAGCACTTCGCACACTCCCTCGATAAACCACCGGGTATGGTGGGACGGTTTTCCGTCGACATCGTGCAGCAGCGTGTCAACCTCGGCCAGCACATCGTGCCCCAATTCATGGGGAAGGGTGTCATAGAGCAGTTCCGCCAATCCCGCCGAGGCGTAGGGGCCGGTGAGCGCTTCTCCCTTGCGGATCATCGCCAGGCGCACCTCGCCCCACTGGTTCTGGTCGGCAAAGGTCGCCTCGAAGGAGTAGGAGAAGGGCACCGTGTCAAATTCTAGAAGATACAAGAGCATGCCCCTGTCAAGAAGCCGGCCGGTGGTCTGCTCCACGTAGCTGTAACAGCGGGCAATGGTGTCGGCGACTTCCTGCAGCCCCCGTACTTCAGAGTCGGGAATATTCGTCTCAATGACCAGATCTCGTCCGCTGCCGAGGTCAAAACGATGACTCGTAACGTCCTGCATGCGGTCGGGAATGATCGGCACCGGCGTGTAAGGGGTGCCGTCGGGAGCCAGAGCCAGTACTTCCTGGGAGAAAGAAATGGCATAAGGTTCAGCACTCACCCCTGCATGGGCATGACCTGCCAGGATCGAAACAACCATCAGCAGCAAACTCAAAAACTTCATTCGGTTCCCCTGTCCTGCATCTAAAGGGCAAAGCCCTCTTTGCGGTTAGATTCCTGTTATTTTTCCAACGGTTATCTTTTGCAGTCGGTCCATAATAATCCAAGAAGCGTGCCGAAATCCTCTTAATTTTGTCACATCTGCCTTTCCTCGCCCCTTCCAGCCACTTCTTATGAATAATTTCGATAACATCCGCTTGCCGTCGGGACTCTGAAGAC
>CALZIC010000253.1 GCA_945787285.1 uncultured Desulfuromonadales bacterium | reverse complement strand
GGGTGAAAAACGACAGGGTCAGAGCCTTGGGGCCAAGAGCCAGCGAGGCGGGGAGGGGGAAAATGAACCCGGTGGCCAGCCCCGAAAAGTGGGTCAGGTAGAAAACCTTTCGAAGATACGGGATATTGCCGGCGGCAGCTTCTGCCATAACTCCTCCGCTTTATCTGTAAAGATGGGTAGTTTTAATGGAAATTCAACACCTTACCTCTTAACATAGAATGGACTCCTGTGACAAGTACTTTAAGCCGGATTGTTCATGATGCCTTGTCGCGATACTGCCGGGTGGCCCTTAGATGTCGCCCGGGGCAGCGGGCCCTTGATGAAAATTCAAGGCCCGAATGGTTAACGGACTTCCGGAAGAACGGGGGAGTGTGGTAGCATCAGGCGTTATGTCAGCCGACAAGCCACCCCTATTCGATACGCACGTGCACCTCGATTATTTCCACCGCTCGGGCCGCCTTGAAGCCGAGATCGACCGGGCGAAACAGGCGGGGGTCGGGGCGTTTGTCGTCCCCGGCGTGTCCAGAGGCGGCTGGCGAGGGCTGTTCGCAGTGGTGGACAGGGTCCCCGAGGCGCAGGCCGCCCCGGGCATCCACCCTCTGCATGCCGACCAATGGGGGGCGGATACCGAAGTCGAACTGGCCGGGTTGCTCGGGCGCTCTGTCGCCGCCGGCGAAATCGGCCTCGACGGTTTCCTTGAGACTCCCCCGCCTGCCGTGCAGGAAAGGGCTTTTCGCGGCCAGCTGCGGCTGGCAGTCGAGATGAAGCGACCGGTGCTGATTCATTGCCGCAAAAGGGCGGGCAGGGTTCTTGAGATTCTGCGTCAGGAACAGGCCCAGCGGGTGGGGGGGGTCTTTCACGGTTTTTCCGCCAGCGCCGAGGTGGCCAACGAGGCCATCCGCCTCGGCTTTGCCCTCGGTATCGGCGGGGTGATCACCTACCCCAACGCGCGGCGCCTCCCCGAGGTGGTCCGCCAGGTTCCGCCCGAGTGGCTGGTGGTGGAGACCGACGCCCCGGATATGCTGCCGCACCCTTTGCGGGATGACGAGAACCGTCCGGCCAATCTTGCGCTGATCGTCGGCCGCCTGGCCGCCCTGCTCGGACTGAGCGAGGCCGAAACCGCCCGGTTGACCACCGCCAATGCGCAAAGGGTGTTGGGAATTTAGCCTTCAGCGGTCAGCGGGCTGAATAAAACCTTGATAGGCTAAATGGATGTTCCTAAGCTTTCGCTGATAGCTGATAGCTGATAGCTGATAGCTGATAGCTGATAGCTGATAGCTGATAGCTGATAGCTGATAGCAGGAGTGATTTGATCAATGAAGCAGCATCGATTCAGCCGTATGGAAATTCTTGTCGGGGCGAAGGCCATGGAGCGCCTGTCCGGCGCATCGGTGGCGGTTTTCGGCATCGGCGGGGTTGGCAGCTACGCGGCCGAAGCCCTGGCCCGGGCCGGGGTCGGGCGGCTGACCCTCATCGATTTCGACGATATCTGCCTGACCAACGTTAACCGCCAGATCCACGCCCTCGACGGTACGGTCGGCCGGGCCAAGGTGCAGGCCATGGCCGAGCGCTGCCGGGCGATCAACCCGGCCATCGAGGTGGAACCAGTCAAGGCCTTTTACGAGGCGGCCAATTCCGAAGAACTGCTCGGCCGCGGCTACGACTACGTGCTTGACTGCATCGACCATATCACCGCCAAGCTGCACCTCATCCAGAGCTGCAAAGAGCAGAACATCCCGGTGATCTCCTCCATGGGGGCCGCCAACAAGCTCGACCCGACCCGCATCGCCGTAGCCGACCTGGCCGACACCCAGAAGTGCCGGCTGGCGCGCATCATTCGCAAAGAGCTGCGCAAGCGGGGGGTCGCATCGGGGGTCAAGGTCGTCTATTCGACCGAAGAGTTTCGCCCGCTGCTCGACGAACAGGCCGCCTGCGCCGAGAGCTGCATCTGCCCCAACAAAGAAGACCAGCGCTGGAGCTGCGATCACCGGCGGGTTATTCTGGGCAGCTCCTCCTATATCCCCCCTCTGTTCGGCCTGACCATGGGCGGCGAGGTGGTCCGCTCCCTCCTCGGTGAGGAGGACGGCTGATGGAACCGTACCTCTGGCAGATCCCGGTTCTGATCGTGGTCGGCATTGTGGCCGGGTTTCTCAACGTATTGGCCGGTGGGGGCTCGCTGTTGACCCTGCCGCTGCTGATTTTTCTGGGACTTCCCTCCGCCGTCGCCAACGGCACCAACCGGGTGGCGATTCTCTGTCAGAACATTTTCGCCATCGGCGGTTTCAGGCGGCAGGGGGTTTTCCCTATCCGACTGGCGATCCTCTGCTCTATCCCCGCCCTGTTCGGTAGCTTTTTAGGCGCCAATCTCGCCATCGACATGGACGATCAACTATTTCGCCGGGTCCTTGCGCTCATCATGATCGGGGTGATGATTTTCACCCTGGTCGATCCGATGCGGCGGCTGCAATTGGGGGAGCGGCACCTTTCCCCCCTGCGAACCGTGCTGCTGGTCCTCTCCTTTTTCGCCATCGGGATTTATGGCGGGTTTGTTCAGGCCGGCGTCGGCTTTTTGATCATTTCGGGACTGCTGGCGCACGGTCTCGACCTGGTGCGGATCAATGCGGTCAAGGTTATTGTCATTTTTGCCTTTACCCTGGTCGCCCTGGGGGTCTTTGTCGCCCACGGCCAGGTGAACTACGGTTTAGGCCTGGCCCTGGCCGTCGGCAATTCCGCCGGCGGCTGGATCGCCACCCATGTGGCGGTCAAAAAGGGGCATGCCTGGATCAAGAGGATCGTGACCCTGACGGTCTTCCTTTTTGCTCTCAAGCTTCTTTTGACCTGAGGAGTTTTTCATGACAGCAGCTCTTCCCACCCTGTTTGCCCCGGCTGAAAAGTCATCGGAGCAATGCATCGACCGGCAGCGCGGATATTTCGCCGGCAGCTTCATCACCCGCCACCTGCTCGATTCGCTTCCAGGCATCCTCCTGGTGATGAACGGCCATCGACAGGTCGTTTACGCCAACCCGGCGCTGATGCAACTGGCTGGAAAGGAAGCCGCAGAGCACTGCTTCGGCATGCGCCTTGGCGACCTGCTCTGCTGTTCAGGGGTGGTCGAAGCCGAGAGCGGCTGCGGAACCGGGGAGCGCTGCCGCTACTGCGGCGCGGTGCTGGCCATGCTGGCGGGCCTTTCCGGGCGCAAGGATGTTCAGGAATGCCGGTTCGCCCGGAAAGGGGATGGCCGTACCGAGTCGTTCGAGCTGCGGGTGAACGCCTCTCCGCTCGATTTGGAGGGGGAACAGTTCGTGGTCATGTCGATCGCCGATATCAGTCACGAAAAGAGGCGCAAGGCGCTCGAGCGCATTTTCTTTCACGATGTCCTCAACCTCATGGGGAGCGTCAAGGGGTTTTCCGAACTGCTGCAGCACTACAGGCTGGACAATGTCGAGGAAATCTCCGGCCTGATTCACGAGGCCTCCGAACAGGTTATCGACGAGATCGAGGCCCAGCGAACCCTGCTGGCTGCAGAAAATGGTGACTTGAGCGTAAAAAAAGGGCCTCTTGAGGTCAGTGGCTACCTGCATCGCCTGGTGGAGCTCTACCAGCGCCATGAAGTGGCCAAAAAGAAACTGCTGGTTTGCGAGCCGCAGGGCGCTTCGATGCTATGTGTCACCGACGCGACCCTGCTCGGACGCATTCTCGGCAACATGCTGAAAAACGCCCTTGAGGCTACGCCCAGAGGCGGGGTGGTCAGTGCGGGATGCGTGCCGGCGGATGGCGGAGCCGAGTTCTTCGTCCACAACCAAGGGGTGATACCCGAGCAGGTACAGCTTCAGCTGTTCCAGCGTTCCTTCTCCACCAAGGGGCATAATCGGGGGCTCGGGACCTACAGCATGAAGCTGCTGAGTGACTATATCGGGGCCAGGGTTTCATTTATCAGTTCACCGTCTGAAGGGACCACGTTTCGCCTGTGGTTGCCGGCATCCCCTGGTGCTTCGGCAGGGTAGTTCTCTTCCCTCGCGCGCCCGGTTCCAAGACTCCGCCGCTTTACCAGGGCAAAGAATCTTCATCATGACTTCCTGGTATCGGGTCATTTGATCTCAATCCATAGGCCGTTCTGCCTGAGCCGGCGTTCTTGCCTGTAATCTCTGTTCCTTCCTTTTTTCCTGCTGCTCCATTCCCCTTAAATCAGACCCTTATCGCTATCGTCCTGAGCGCACCTGAAATATAGATAAGGCAAATGACGTGTGAATACGCGATTACCCGTGTTATGACGTTGTTGTCTTTGTGGCGTGAAAAGCTGGACGCAATCGTTCATGACAGAATTTTGTCGTAATGACTGCGTTTTAGAGAGGATGTGCGCAGGAAAACGGTTTTTGGCCTGAATTTGGCATGCTGGTAGGTGTCGGCAACTTTTCCGACACCGGTCAGTTAGCGATATCACTCTGAATTAATTGAAAAAATAAGACTGCACATTTGGCTATTTGGAGAGTTTTTCTGCTATTTCTTAAG
>CALZIC010000252.1 GCA_945787285.1 uncultured Desulfuromonadales bacterium | reverse complement strand
CAGGGCATCCCCTTGCGAGCCGTCCAGGTTTTCGCAAATCAGTCTCTGCGCCTGTTCGTTTCGCCCAAGTTCAGAAACCTCGAACATCGATTTTTCAAGAAGTTCTTCTCGGGTCCACCCCAGTTGCCGACAGGAGGCGTCATTGACATCGACGATTCTCGCGGTGGGTACTTCAATGAGAAATATGGCGTCGTTGCTGTGATCAAGAAATGCCTTGAACCGCTCCAACTCCCCAAGGCGCCGCTGCAGCTCGGGATAGTAGCTTTTGCGGTGCGAACTCTCGCCGAGCCCGATCAGCCGCTCCCGCAAGTGATCACTTTTATTTGGCGGTTCAGAGGGATTTCCCATATACAACCTCGATGTACCGCCGGTTCGCCCTGCGGGGGGTGGTCCCCATGCAGAGATCGTTCAGGCCCTTTTTGATCAAATCAGGCAGATCACTGGGTCGAACACCCAGCTGGCCACGGGCCAAGTCGAGACCGGCCGCTCTCTTGATCTGCCGGGCCTTTTCCAGCAGAATCGGCTGTTTTTGCGCTGACCCTATCCCGCGCAGTTCCAGGACATTCTGCATAGTGGTCTGATTCCTTTCAATTTTTTGTAAGTATACCGCGATATCAAGCCCCGTTCGACTATTCCCAGATCTTCCTCTTTCCCGCCCCCAACTCACGGATACAGGTATTACAGCCAATTCAAGGTTGGTCGAGCTCAATCTCCCCTTAAAACCCCCCAATCGAGGGATGGGTTTCCCTTAATCCAGGGGATAGGAATCAAAGGCCACCCCTGGTTAAATATAACCGCGTTCTAGAGAAGGTTGTTAGCTGGCAAGAACCTTGTTCAAGCACACCCCGGGAGGAAAAAATGGAAGCTTGGAGTCTGACGACGATTTTGGTTTGTTTCGGCGGCGGCATTATGGGGGCGGCCTTTGGGGCTCTGTTCTCATTTGTCATTTGCGGGCTGGTGGTTTTATCCGGATGTATCTTCATTTTGGGCGGCGGCAGTGATTTCGTTCTGATGCAGGTTGGCCTTGGCCCGGTCTTCGGACCCCACATCGGATTTGGAGCCGGGCTCGTCGCGGCGACCTATTCAGCCGGAGTCAAGAAGAACCACCCGGGAGGATCGGCCAAGGACATCCTCTCACCGCTGATGGACACCTCCTGGGACGTGCTCCTGGTTGGCGGGGTCTCGGCGATCTGCAGTCATTCACTCCTCCAGGTCTTTGCCAGCACTCCGGTCATCAACATGTTCGACTGCATCGCTCTGACCGTGGTGATTATCCCCTTGATGGCCCGCTTCCTCTTTCAAAAGGAAATGCCCTGGGGCAATGCCGATTCGATTAAAAAGCACGGACTCATGGGTACGGACAACTATGCGATTTCCTGGGCTCCGTGGAATGCCCCCCCTGCGAGGATTGCAGTTTTGGGGCTGGGAGCCGGTATTTTCTCGGGAGCCATAGCCATGGGAACCAAGACGATCCTGGATCCTCTGGCCGCTGCCGGCACCGTCTCAGCTACTGGCGCTTTTGTCGTCCCGTTGATTATGGCCTGGGCGGTAGCGGCGATCATGCTGATCGGGATTAACCTGGGGGCCGGTTCGGTGCAAAAGTTCCCCATCTGGCACTGCCAGGCGATCCTGGCGGCCCTGGCATTTCTGCTGTTCGATTCCCTCGCCATCGCAGCGATCGCCGGCGTTACTGCCGCGTTTCTCCAGGAGTTCATGGCGCGTCTGTTCTACAACCACGGCAGCGACCATATTGATCCACCTGCCGCGGCTATAGCGGTGGGGACCCTGGTCCTTAATTTCGCCAATAAATTTGTGGGTTAAGGCGTGTCATCTCGTGATTCAGCGAAAGATTCGAGTTGTTCAGCCTGTTGCAACTAACCAGATCCAAAACGAAAAAAGGAGATGTTATGTTCTATCAACCTCAAATCGATACCGCAGTCGCTGCCCATGGCCCTTCTAAGCGTGTAGAGCGAATCATAGACAAATTCATGGTGACCACCCCCGAGATCTGTGCTGAGCGAGCCAGACTGATCACCGAGTCCTATAAGGAAACCGAAGATCAGCCGATGGTGATCCGGCGAGCCAGGGCGTTGGAAAAAATCCTCTCCGAAATGACCGTCTACATCGAGGATGACGAACTGATCGTGGGAAACCTCTGCAGCAAACCACGCTCTTCCGGGGTTTTTCCGGAGTTCTCCTGCAAATGGCTCGAGGCGGAACTTGATCGGCTCGCCAAGCGCACAGCGGACGTCTTTCTGATTTCCGAGGACACCAAGAATACCCTGAGGGAGGATGTCTTTCCCTATTGGGAAGGCAAAACGAACAACGAATATGCCACCTCGCTGATGAAACCTGAAGCCTTTGAAGCGCACAATGCCCTGGTCTACACGGTCGGCAACTACTTCTACAACGGTGTGGGCCACATCTCAGCCAACTATGGGAAGGTGCTGCGGGAAGGGCTCAATGGAGTCATCGCCGAGGCAGAGGCCGCTAAGGCCCAATTTGATTTCGCCGATGCGAAACAGATGAAATCCCTGCACTTTCTCGAATCGACAATCATCAGCAACAAAGCAGTGATCGCCTTTGCCCATCGCTTTGCCGATGAGGCCGAGCGCCAGGCAAGCGCCGAGATGAAAGCCGAGCGAAAGGCCGAACTCCTGGAAATCGCCCGGATCTGCCGCAAGGTTCCGGCACAACCGGCCGAGACCTTCCAGGAAGCGATTCAGTCCTTCTGGTTCATCCACCTGGTCATTCAGATTGAATCGAACGGCCACTCCATCTCTCCGATGCGCTTCGATCAGTACTGCTACCCCTTTTACGCAGCCAGCAAGGGCAGCCTTGCAACCGAAAAGGCCCAGGAGCTTCTCGACCTGCTCTGGATCAAATTCAACGGCCTCAACAAAGTGCGGGACGAGGGTTCTACCATGGCCTTTGCCGGCTACCCCATGTTCATGAACATCATTGCGGGCGGCCAGACCCGAGAGGGCAAGGACGCAACGAATGAATTGTCGCTTATGATGATTCAGGCGACAGCCAACACCAAACTGTACGCGCCTTCCATGTCGGTACGCATCCATGAGAACACACCCGATGTGTTTTACCAGAAGGCCGCAGAAGTCAGCCGCATGGGCCTGGGCAACCCCGCATTTTTCAGCGACCGCACCATCATCCCGGCCCTGCTTGACCGGGGCCTTACCATAGAGGACGCGCGGGATTACGGCATCATCGGTTGCGTCGAACCCCAGGTGGGAGGAAAAACCGAGGGTTGGCACGATGCAGCCTTTTTCAACATGGGCAAGATTATCGAATTGACCCTGAACAACGGCTATGACGATAACACCCAGAAGCAGCTCGGACCGAAAACCGGCGAGGTCAGTGAGCTCAAAACCTTTGATAATGTCATGGCCGCCTACGCCAAACAGACGGAGTATTTCGTCGGCCTGATGTGTCATGCCGACAACATGGTCGACCTGGCTCACAGCGAAAAGGTTCCCCTGCCCTTCCTTAGCGCCCTGGTGGAAGACTGCATCGGCCGAGGCATGTCACTTCAGGAAGGCGGAGCGGTCTACAACTTCAGCGGCCCTCAGGGGGTTGGCGTCGCCAATGCCGGTGATGCGTTGACAGCCATCAAGAAACTCTGCTTTGACGATGAGGCGATCAGCCTTGTGGAGTTGAAGGACATCCTCGATAAAAATTTCGAAGGCCATGAAGACATCCGGCAGATGCTGGTCAACCGCGCACCCAAGTACGGCAATGATGATGACTATGCCGATGCCATCGCTGTTGCGGCCTCCGATATTTATTGCCGTGCGGTCAACAGATACCGCAATCCTCGCGGCGGGGCATTTCAACCCGGGCTCTACCCCGCCTCGGCCAATGTGCCTTTGGGGTCGGTCGTAGCTGCGACCCCCGATGGCCGGGTCAAGGGTTCTCCCCTGGCGGACGGTGTTTCTCCCATCGGTGGCCTCGATGTGGCAGGCCCGACCGCGACGGTAACGTCCGTAGCCAAACTGGACCATGTGACCGCTTCCAACGGCACCCTGCTCAACCAGAAGTTCCACCCCAGTGCCATCGGCGGAGAAGAGGGGCTGAAGAACCTGATCGCGGTTACAGAAACCTACTTTAAAAACGGCGGATCCCACATTCAATATAACGTCGTTGACCGGGCCAAGTTGCTCGAGGCTCAACAAAATCCAGAAGACAATCGAGGACTGGTTGTTCGGGTTGCAGGTTTCAGTGCCTTTTTCACCGCGCTGGACAAAACGATTCAGGACGACATCATCGCCAGAACGGAGCAGGCTTTTTAAGCTGTCAGTACAAGGCTTGAATGAAACGGGGGCCGGGTTTTTTGTCAACCCGGTCCCCGGTAAAATCAAAAACCGGCCCCGGAGAGATACCATGAACTGGAGAAACAAACTTCTGGACTTTGATAACCTGCCCCACTCTGGTCCAGAACTGAAAGGGCTGGTCTTTGATATTCAGAAATTTGCAACTCTGAAGGGCGGAAAATGTATTTCCAAAAAATATAGATCTTTTTT
>CALZIC010000251.1 GCA_945787285.1 uncultured Desulfuromonadales bacterium | reverse complement strand
CCTCATGCCCTGTGTTCATGGCCTGAAGCATGTCGAAAGCTTCAGGACCGCGAACCTCGCCTACGATGATACGGTCGGGGCGCATCCTCAGGCTGTTGCGAACCAGGTCCCTGGCGGTAATGGTGCCGGCGCCTTCGATGTTGGCGGGCCGGGTCTCCAGGCGCACCAGATGTTCCTGCTGCATCTGAAGTTCGGCGGCATCTTCGATGGTGACGATGCGCTCCTGGTTCGGAATGCTGCCGGACAGAACGTTGAGCAGGGTGGTTTTTCCAGCGCCGGTGCCGCCTGAGATCATGATGTTGAGCTTGGCTTTTACGCATCCGGCCAGAAATTCGGCCAAGGCGGGCGTCAGGGTTTCGAACCGTACCAGATCCTCGGTTTTCAGCGGATTTACGGCAAAACGACGGATCGACAGGACGGGTCCGTCGAGAGCCAGCGGAGGGATGATGGCGTTGACGCGTGACCCGTCAGGCAGTCGGGCATCGACCATCGGGTTCGATTCATCAATACGTCGGCCCACCCTTGAGACGATCCGATCGATGATGTTCATCATGTGCTGGTTATTCAAAAAGCGGGACCTGGTTTTTTCAAGCAGTCCGAAACGCTCGATGTATATATTTTTATAACTGTTGCAGAGAATGTCCGAAATAGAGGGGTCTCTCAAAAAGGGCTCGATAGGTCCAAGGCCCTTCAGTTCGTTGATGACCTCTTCGATCAGGTGCAGGGTTTCCGCTTCGTTCAGAAGAGCCTGTTCTTCCTGAAGGAAGTGCTTGATGACCTTGCCGACCTCGAAGCGTATTTGCGTGCTTTCAAGATCTTCGAGAACTTGAAGATCCAGTTCCTCGACCAGTCGATTATGAATCTTATGTTTCAGTTCGTAGTAATGGTCGTTCTTTTCAGACAGGGGGCTGGTCGTGTTTTCTTTCTGATCGGTCCGGGATTTGTCGGGGAGGGTGTTTGGCTCCCGGTGGGCTTTGTCATTTTTGAACAGTAGTCCTTTTAAGGCCATTTTGCCCTCCTAAACAGTTTTTCCAAAGAGCCCCTTCAGGCCGCGGTACCCACCGTATCCCGCAGGGTTTTTCAGCTTTTCGACAAATTCAAAAACATTTCTCGCCAGGCTTGTTTTGGGTTGGTAGTCAATTAAAGGGACTCCGCGGTTAATGGAAGAGACCGTGTTTTCGAAGTCGTTGGGGAAGAGCCAGAAAATGCGTTTTTTCAGGTTTTCTTCGATTTCACTCAGGGAGAGGGTGTTTCCTTTGATGAAGCGGGTAACGGAAAATTCAATTTTGTCGGCGGAAATGCCTTTTTTACGCATGAGCTCGACGAGTCGCGAAGCATTTCGGATCGCCGGTACCGAGAGGTCGGTCAGTACGAAGATTTTGTCCGAGGCTTTGAACGCTTCGAGGGAAGAGGCGGTGATCGACATGGAGGTACAGTCGATGACGACGTTGTCGTACAGGTCTTTGGCCAGATCTAGAATCTTTTTTATGTGCTCGGCCTGAATAGTCGCGCAGTATTCGGGATCTGCCGGCGCGGCCAGAAAATGCAGGCCGGTGGGGTGTTTGGTCATGGCCCCCTGCAGAAACGAGAAGTCGAGTCTGTGATAGTTGCTGCAGAGGTCGGCAAGGGTTGCCTGCGGAACGACATCGAGCAGGGTCGAACTGTCGCCCGATTGCAGGCTCATGTCGATCAAGGCGACACGGTTGTTGCCGTCCTTGGTCAGTCCCACGGCGGTGTTTACTGCCACCACCGTGGTTCCGAGACCGCCTTTGCTGCTGATGAAACTGTAGACTCTCCCCTTGGAGGCCATTTTGGTCGAATGGAGATTGGTGCGCACCTTTTCGACAGCGGTTTTGATCGCCTGCGGGTCGAGGGGAATGAAGAAAAACTCGGCGGCGCCCGCCTTCATTATCTCGATAATGTGCTCAGGCAGGGTGTCGGACGAAATAACGAACATGGGTGTTTGTTCGTAATAATTGCGAAGCAGGTTGATTTTGAACAGAGCCTTTTCCCCCTCAGGGTGATCATCAAGAATAATCAGGTCCGGAATAGTCTCTGCGCCTGTCGGCTTCTCTATGCTGCTGTTCTCGAATATTCTTTCGATTTTGACATAGGATATTTCCGACAGGGTGCTGGATATCTGCTTTGCAATACCCTGGTCCCTGATTGCCAGGGCAATATTTAAATCAAAAGGTATGAAAGTCATTGTATGCGTCCCATAATAGAGGAAATATCATCAGTTGAGTCTCTAGATGTCTCCTTGACGTGCACTTATCTTCAATTTCTCCGAATTAATTGTTGTCCGAAATTCCTAATTCAAAAACATCCGATTTTTCGGGCTTTTCAGCAAAGGTGCCGTTATAAACCCCCATGACTTCTTCGGCTGTAATCCCTTCGATGCCTTCCGGAGCCTGAACGGCATAAGGGTTGTTGGGGTGAGCGATCTGCTGTTCCCAGGCGGCCATTTGGGCTTTTCCAAACTCACGGTCAAGAAGGTAGGCTTCTTCCATCGATGCGCAACCTGCCAGCAGGGTAAGGGCGACTATGGTCAGGGTCAGAATCAGGATTCTCATGTTGTAATCTCCTTATGCCACTATTTGACAGGTTGATAACCAACGGCTCCCTCGAGACCGCCCTTTTTATCGGCAGGTGACATGGAGGAAATAATTCCATGATTGCTCAGGCCCGATCGGTCGTTTTGATCCCTGGCGCCTTCAAGCCTTCCTTCGAGGTAGAATTCGTACCGGTTCGGTGCAACCATGTCTTCACCCGGGAACTGGATGGAGCCTTCGGGGACCGGTTTCACCAGGTGGGGGGTGACCGCGATCAGAAGATCTGTTTTTTCATTGAGGAAGCTTGAACTTCTGAACAGTGCGCCAAGAATTGGGAGGTCGCCCAAGCCCGGTATCTTCTTCACATTTTCGCGCAGCGTGTCCCGCAGCAGGCCTGCAAGGGCCAGGGTCTGGCCGTCTTTGAGCTGGACAGTCGTTTCGAGCTTGCGGGTAGCGAGGTTGGGGACAATAAAGTTGGCGCCGACAATCCCGGCCGGGATGGAGCTCTCCGAGGCGATGTCGCTGACGCTGGGAGCGACGCGAAGGCTGATCGTTCCATCGCTCAAGACCACCGGGGTAAACCGCAGGGCGACCCCGAACTCTTTATATTCGATGGAGATCTCACCGAAGTCTTGCGCAACAGGAAGGGGAAATTCTCCCCCAGCCAGAAAGCTTGCCTCCTGGCCGCTCTGGGTGACCAGTCGAGGTTCGGCAAGGGTGCGAGCCAAGCCCTCTGTTTCCAGAAACTGCAGGGCTGTCGTTACGTTGTCAACTCGGGCGAAGATATTGGCCTCGTTGCCGGCAAAATTCAAAAGAAGGGAACTGGGGTTTTGAATCAGTCCGTCAATGGCGCCTTCAAAGATGCCTGACTGGGTGAGGGCATTGGGGAACTGTGCTGTGACAAAGGAATCTGCTATTGGAGTGAGTACTCCGCTGGTCCCGAACGCGCCGCTGAAATCGTTGCCGAGACCTGCAATCCCAATCGCGGCTTGCCAGTCTTTTTGTGCTCTTCGTGAAACTTCGGCAAACTTGACCTCCAGCATGACCTGTTGAACGCCCTGCACCTTCAGCAGGTTGGTGATGCCCATTCCAGAGCGCCCGGTGCCTTGTTGACCGCCACCGTCCTCTGCCATGATGGGAAGAAATGTCTGGGTCAGGCGTATGACCTGTTCAACCACTTCAGGTCCCGATACGGTACCGGAGAGGACGACCCCTGTTTCCGAAGCGTAGACCCTTATGTCCTGCTTGGGGGGAGGGTAGAGTTCATGGATTTTCTGCTTCAGGCCGGTGACGTCGAGAAAGACGATGACGTCCACCACCTTAGGTTCCTCTGCGTCGCTTCCGTTGCGTTCCCAGAGGATCAGGCTGGTGGAGCCGAGCTTTTTACCAAAGACATAAAAGAGTTTCGGCGAAACAATCTGCACATCAACGATTTCAGGGTTGATGGCCGAAACGCGTTTGAAGCGAGGTTCATGGTGGTCTGGCCAGTAGTCTTCCGGTCCGATAAGCTTCGACCCTCCAACCTTCAGGACGACCTCCTTTTCCTTCGCATCGTGGTTTCCAGCCATGGCAATCGAGCAGGTAAACAACAGGCTAACCAGGGCCCAAAACAAGGCAAGTAAAAAGCGTCGGTTTCGCATTCTAGCCTCCTTGGTGATTATAAAGCTTTCATCCTAATTGATGTTTACAATCTTTCATCCGAATTGATGCCTTTGAACTTAATGATTTCAGGCTGTTGGGACCCTCGAATAACTTCAACTGCATAAGATTCGGGCTTGGGCCGGGGCTTATAGGCCACCCTTTTTCTCGGGGTCGCTTTTCTGACCACCTTGGCCGTGACGACTTTCTTGATCTCAGGTTTTACTTCTTCGAGCGGGTTTCTCAGCACCAGGTGAATGGCCCCTTTGTGGGTCTGCAGTGCGAGCGTCTCGGACTGCTCAGGTTTCAGTTCAAGAGTTACGGTGCGCACAACCTTGGCCTTGCCCTCTTCGGTGAAGGTTTCCTGGGCGATGGCAAGGAC
>CALZIC010000250.1 GCA_945787285.1 uncultured Desulfuromonadales bacterium | reverse complement strand
TTTGGTCACCATCAACATGAGCGAGTATCAGGAGTCCCACACCGTTTCCCAGCTCAAGGGATCGCCCCCCGGCTATGTCGGCTACGGCGAAGGGGGCGTGCTGACCGAGGCGGTCCGCCAGCGCCCCTACGCGGTGATCCTCCTTGACGAGGTCGAAAAGGCCCATCCCGACGTGATGAATCTCTTCTACCAGGTCTTCGACCGCGGTTTCATGCGCGACGGCGAAGGGCGGGAGATCGACTTCAAGAACACCGTCATCATCATGACCAGCAACCTCGGCGCCGAGATCATTGCCGATCTCGCTACGCCGCCGGAACCGGCAGCTGAGGGCGAGGCAAACATCGAGGCGCAGGAAGAATGGCAGATGCCGTCGACCTCGGTCCTGGTCGAGGCGATGCAGCCGGCCCTGATGGGGCACTTCGCCCCGGCTCTGGTGGCGCGCATGCAGGTGATTCCCTTTCTGCCGCTCGATCGCGAAGCGCTCACCGCCATCGTCGCCCTCAAGCTCGATCAGGTCGCCCAGCGCCTGCACGCCGCCCACCAGATCGAGTTCCGCTGCTCCTCCGAGGTCATCGAGTACCTGGTCGGGCAGTGCGACCAACCGGCTACCGGGGCCCGCTTCCTCAACTCGCTGATCGAACAGCAGCTGATGCCGGGCGTTGCCCGCAGCCTGCTCGGCTTCATGGTCGAAGAAGACATGCCCGACATCCTCTCCCTGGAGATCGGCGAAACCGGTGGGCTCAGCTGCCTCTTCGCCGACCGGGTGGAGGAGACCGAGGAAGAGTCGGCATAAATATCTCGATTTGTCAGCATAAGAACCTCTTTCTCCAGGATTTGGTGCCATGAATCCACAATCCGCTGCGGCCAACCCGTTGAACACCCCGGCCAACCAGAGCCGGTTCGCCCTCAGGGTCGAGGGCCTTTCCGCGGACACTTTTGCCGTCAAGTCCTTTACCGGCAAGGGGCACGGCCTCGACCAGGACTATCTCTTCGAAGTGTTCGTGCAGTCCTCCGAGGTTATTCTTCCCGGCCGGGTGGTCGGACAGGGGGCGTCCCTTGAACTGCTGCAGGAGGGCGGCGAGCCGGCGGTCGTCCCTGGTGTGATCTGCTCGTTCTCATGGACAGGCAGCGCGCCCGACGGCCGGGAATACCTCGCCTCGCTGGCATCGCCCCTTTATTCCCTCAAGCTGCGGCGCAATCACCGGATTTTCTTAGGCCGCACCGTGCCGCAGATCATCGAGGAAGTGCTGGCGGGTGCCAACCTCGGCGCAGCGGTCGACATGGCACTTAAGGATGAATACCCGCTGCGCGAGTACAGCGTGCAGTACGACGAAAGCGACTGGGATTTCGTCACCCGCCTGGCCGCCGCCTGCGGCATATTTTTCCGCATCGAGGCGGACCGGCAAAAAGTGCGCGTCCTCTTCCACGATGCGGTCGACGAGCTTCCGTCCCTGCCGGCAGAAGACGGTCTTCTCTACCAGGTGCAGACCGGCGCCAACCGCGATAAGGAGACCATTTTCGCCTTCAACACCAAGGCCGAGGTGTTGACCGACGGGGTCGATCTGCGCGACTACAATTACCGCACCCCTGAAACCCTCCTCGACGCCCCTGCCAGCCAGAGTGTCAGTGTTCCCGGCCACGGCCGCGCCTACCGCTTCGGGGAGAACCACAAGGACCTCGACCAGGGACGAAAGCTCGCCAAGCTGCGCCAGCAGAAGCTCGACTGGCAGCGCCAGGTCCACATCGCCGAGACCGACTGCCGGGCAGCGGCCCCCGGGCTGCGACTGACCATGACCGGCCACCCCGACACCTCTCTCAACGGCGACTACCTGATCGTCGCCGTCGATCACCAGGGGCACCAGGGGAGCGGTTTCGCCTACGGCGGAAAAACCAGAGGGATGTCCTACCGCAACCGCCTGACCCTGATTCCTTTCGCCACCCCCTACCGTCCGAAGCTTGCCGAACAGCGCCTCATCCACGGCGTTTTCACCGCACGCATCGAGACGACCGGCGGGCCCTATGCCTATCTCGACGAGCAGGGGCGCTACCGGGTGCGCCTCGACCTCGATGCCGGAGACGCCCCCACAGGGCAGGCCAGCCATGCCGCACGGCTGATGCAGCCCTATGCTGGCGACACCTTTGGCAGCCACACGCCGCTGCATGCCGGAGTCGAGGTCGCCCTCACCTGCGTCAACGGCGACCTCGCCCGCCCGGTCATCCTCGGGGTCCTCCCCAACCAGCAGATCGCCTCGCCGGTCAACGCCGCCAACCACAGCCAGAACATCCTGCGCACCTTCGGCGGCAACGAACTGCTGATGGAAGACCGCAAGGGCCAGGAGCGCATCGAGCTCTTCACCGACGAGCGCAAGAACCACCTCAACCTCGACGCCAAGGCGGATGGCCACAAGGTGCGCCTGGCGACAATGGAAGGGGAGATGGAAATCTACGCGGCCAAGACGATGCTCAAGGAATCGGGGGACACCCACAGCACCGTTGCCGGAGACAACCACCTGATCACCGTCGAAAACAACCAGCGGCTGATGACCAAAAATGACGCCATCGAGCTGCAGGCCGCCACCGACATCCGCCTGCAGGCCGCCGCCAACGTCCGCCTGCAGGCCGAGAAAAATGATATTCATCTGCGCGCCGATAAAGACATGGTGGTTCGCGCCGCCGAAGGGATGTCGGTCGAGGTGCGCAACGAAAACCTCAGCCTGCGGGTAAAAAATGGCGAGCTCTCCATCGACGTGGCCAAAGAGATCAGCATCCTTGGCCAGGGAGGAGGGGCTATCGAAATCGCCCAGAGCGGAGGCCAAATCACCATCGCCCCCGGAGGTGCCGTGACCATCGCCTCGCACACCGTCGATATCAACGGCCAGAGTTTTAGCCTGGGCGGTTCCCAGAACTCCCAAGGCGGGTCAGGGGGCGGAGACAGTGTGAATTACGATGAAAGCTTCCTGGACTGGGCAAAAAGTATGGCTGTGGCCACTATGGATTGGTTCAGGGATGAGGTGGTTGAAGAGGCCCAGGCTGAGGAAACATCCCCACCAGAAAATATAATTGCAGCTACTGCCAATACAACATCAGAGCAAGGTATGGAAATTACCGAGGATCAGAAGATACCTGAGGAGAGGCCTCCATCTTCTGTGCGAAAAGTTTTGGTGCGGAAGGTCGATGGGCCAGAAAACTGTAGTCTCGGAGAAACTGCAACATATACCGCAAGCAGTTTTAATCTTGAGGATGTAACAGAAGAAGAGAAGAAGAAGATCAATTGGGTCGTCAAAGTCGCTGAAAATAGTAAAACGATTAATACGTTTTTAGAGCACGGTGCAGTCCTGGACTATCATGTTTCCGATTCGTTTATTGGTGATGAAATTTGGGCCTCGCCTTTTATCCATAAGGCATCCCCTCAGGTTTTTAGAAAAACTAAAGTAAATAGAAAAAAGACTTGGGATGCCATTTCTAATCAGCGAATTGAAAGCCTTCATCCGAAGATTAGGTCTAATGCTATTTGTTTTATTAATGATGTCGAAAAGACCCTGAAAATAAAGTTGAGAATTACTCACGGTTTGAGGACCATTAAGGAGCAAGACGCTCTTTACGCAATTGGCAGAGACAAATCTGGAAAGAAGGTCGGCAAAGTAGTGACCAATGCAAAGGGTGGCGAAAGCTTCCACAACTATGGTCTTGCCATTGATGTAGTTGAAATAAACGCGGGGAAAGCTATTTGGAATACTGAATGGGACAAAATTGCGAAAATTGGAGAAAAGCATGGGTTCGAATGGGGAGGAAGCTGGAAAACATTTAAAGACAAACCCCATTTTCAAAAGACCTATGGAAGGAAAATTGGCGATTTAAAGAAACTTATAAAAAAGTCCGTTCCAAATGAGCCTTATGTTTTACTTTAGGTGGAAAATGAAAAAACTATTGATAAAAAACTTGATCATCAGTTTTTGTGTCCTTTGCTTGGCCTCCTGTTCGAATGGGTATGCTGAGACACGTGTTCAGAATTTAAAGGATTGCAGCCTTAGTCATTTTTATGGGTTTAAAGAAAATTGCCGAATAGTAAATGAGATAGATTCAAGTGCCCATAATTTTAGAAAACTAGGTCAGGAAATAATTGGTAGTTCAACCGAGGGCGGTTCGCTAGAGGCCCTGTTGGATAATGAAAAAATTAAAAAAATATCGGTGACCCATTATGGTGAAATGGGCAGGAGAGATTTTGAGGTTTTTTTTAAAAACGAAAAGGCTGTTTTCGTTTCAGAGGAAACTATATACTACGATCGGCCCATTTACATAGAAGGTTTCAAAGAAGATTCAAAAACATTATTGTATTATATTTTTAAAAACGGTGGGTTTTGGAAGGTTACTCCTGGTCAAGGCAAACAGCCGAAAAAAGTTCTACAGGATGTTGAACAAGCCATCCGTGATGAAATAAACGCTTACATCAAATTGGTTGCCAATAATAATTCGAATTGAAGACTGATATGATTTCCCGAAACTTATCTATTCCCAATTCCGCCAACCAGAGCCACTTCGCCTTCAGAGTGCGCGGCATCCCCGATGAGACCTTTGCAGTC
>CALZIC010000249.1 GCA_945787285.1 uncultured Desulfuromonadales bacterium | reverse complement strand
ATCAACGCCACCATCGAGGTCGACCTGCTCGGCCAGTGCTGCTCCGAGTCGATGGGCCCCAAGCAGTGGAGCGCCACCGGCGGCCAGGCCGACTTCTTCAAGGGGGCCAACCGCTCCAAGGGCGGCCAGGGCTTCGTCACCACCCCCTCCACCGCCAAAGGGGGAACCATCTCCCGCATCGTCCCCACCCTGCAGACGGGGGCGGTGGTGACCACCAGCAAGAACGACGTCGATCACGTGGTCACCGAGTTCGGGGTGGCCAAGCTGCGCGGCAGAACCGCAAGGCAGCGCGCCCAGGCACTGATTGCGGTCGCCCACCCCGATTTCCGCGGCGAACTGCAACAGGCCGCCCAAAAGATGAACCTGATCTGAGAGCCTGGGAACCGCAACCAAGGAGCTGACCATGTCCGGCCGGGAAAAAGAATCTTACTCCATTCAGTCGGTGGAAAACGCCTTGCGAATCCTCGAGGCCATCGGCGATGCCGGGGGAGAGGTCCGCATCGCCCAACTCAGTGCCAAGCTCGGGATGGCCAAGGGCAAGGTATTCAGGTTGCTTGCGACCTTCGAAGCGATGGGATACGTGGAGCAGGCAAGCACCGGAAAATACCGCCTCGGCCTCCCGGCCTTCGCCATGGGGCAGAAGTTTATCTCCGGCATGGAGTTGCTGCAGGAGGCCAGGCCCGTCATGGAGGAATTGGCTCGGGAGCTCGACGAAGCGGTCTACCTCGCCGTCCCGGAAGGGAGGGACGTCCTGCTCCTCGACATGGTCAACACCACCCAGAAGGTGGCGATCATCTCCCTGCTTGGCACCTGCTGCGGCCTCGACCAGGCAGCTGCCGGCAAGGTGATTCTGGCTTTTCAGAAAGGCCAGGGAAAGACAACGCCCGGGCTCGCAAAGGACGAGTTGAGCATGATCCGCAGGCAGGGGGTCTGCTGGGACCGCAACGCCCTCGGCGAGGGGATCGCCAGCCTGGCGGTTCCGCTGCTGCAGGAGCAGGAAATCGCCTGTGGTTCCCTGTGCCTGGTGCTCCCCGAGTTTCGCCTGGCCGAGGAGCAGCTGTACGGCCATTTCATCCCGCGGATGCAGAAGGCCGGCGCCACCCTGTCCAAGCGCCTCGGGCATATCGGAATCCCGCAACTCTCGGCATTTCATGCCTGAGGGCGACCGGTCCCTGTACACGGACAGGCCAACGCTCTCTGGTGTCAATTCTAAATCGAAAAGGAGCAATCCATGCAAATCTACAAGCGCAAAGAAGGCCAGGAACAACCCTATTGGCCCCTGGGCCCGTTCAAGGTCCGGCTGCCGTTCGTCCACTATCGCTGGGAGATGGTTGAGTTCGTCCAGGCGCTGATCATGTTTGTGGTCAGCCTGGCGATGATCCCCCTGCTGGAAAAGTACCTGGGGCTCCCCTATGACGTGGCCCTGGCCTACGTCTTTGTCTGCGGCATCGGCTTCATGCTGCCGGCGCTGCTCGGGGTTTCCCATGTCCCAGGCTGGATCACCCCGGCGATCCCGGTGGTACTGATGTATCTGGGCAAGTTCGAGCCGGGCCCCAATGCGATCAAGGCGCTGGTCGCCCTGCAGCTGGAAGTGTTCGCCATCTTCTTTATCCTCGGAGTTACCGGACTCGGCAGCCGCATTGTGAAGATGATCCCCAATTCCCTCAAGGCCGGGATTCTGATCGGTGCCGGGGTAGCCGCCCTGATCGGCGAGTTCAAAGCCACCGGAAGGGTAACCAAGACCCCGATCTCGCTGACCATCGGCAGCCTGCTCTGTATCTATATGCTCTTTTCGGTCTCGTTCAAGTCAATGACTCAGAAAAACCCGGTGGCCAAAATGGTCGCCAAGTACGGTATGGTGCCGTCGATGATCATCGCCATGCTGGTCGGCTGGCTGGTCTCCGAATACCCGACCCCCGACATCCAGTTCGGCTTCACCCAGCCCGCTTTTGGCGAGATGCTCAACTACCTGCCGATCACCCTCGGCATGCCGGAACTCAACCTGTTCCTGGCCGCGATCCCGACCGCCATTATCGCCTACATAATTGCTTTCGGTGATATCGTCGTCGGCGGCGCCCTGATCACCCGCGCCAATGCCGACCGCCCCGATGAAAAGATCGATTACAGCACCGACCGCCTGCACCTGGTCACTGCCCTGCGCAACCTGCTGCACTCCTTCTTCGCGCCCTACCCCGGGCTGGCAGGGCCGATCTGGACCGCCGTCACCGCCACCACCGCCGAGCGTTTCCGCTCCGACCGCACGTCGATGCAATCGATTTTCAGCGGCGCCGGCACTTTCTGGATCGCCGGGTTCCTGGCGCTGTTCATCCTACCGCTGGTCACCCTGTTCAAGCCGTTTTTGGCCATCGGACTTTCCCTGACCCTGGTGATTACCGGCTACCTGTGTATCAGTATCGGCATGGAGCAGGCCGAAGACAGCACCCAGCGCGGCGTCGCCGGCATCGTAGCAATCATACTGGCGACCTACGGCGCAGCCTGGGGGCTTGGCGCCGGGGTCGTTCTCTATCTGCTGGTGGAGAGACAGACTCTGCTTAAAAAAGAACCTGCCCTTTGTCCGCAGGGACTGCAGGCCGAAGGCTCTGAGGCCAGCTGAGAGTAAATAGAGCTATTTTCCTCCATGCACTGACATGAGCAGAGCTCAGATCTGCAGCGTGGCCGGCCGTTTTCGGGCCGGCCACGCATTTTTTTTGAAAGCGCACAAAAGGGCGTGGGACGGTGGCCATGAGCAGTTCACGGTACACCTCCAGCCGCTGGCGAGTGAGCATGAAACCGGCATCGCGGCAGGCACCCACAAAGGCTGCGAGCTGCTCCTGTAGCTGTCCCTGGAAATATGCATGCCGATTGTCACCAGTAGGTGTTGATTGGAAAATTCAACAATGCCTTGGCAACCGATTCGACATAAGCAGACTTTTCGGCCGGGAGGGTGATGAAAATCTCACCGATGGAATGTTCTTTGATCACTGGTTCGAGGTCGCTGATTCCTCCCAGTAAAGGCAGGTTCGTGATTACTGGACAATCCCCCTCTTAGGCAGTCTTTTCCTACTCCGGTTCGGCCAAGTGGCCGACAACCTCAAAGGGCAGCCCCTCCTTGGCCAGCAGATGTGCATGAAACTGTTGCGCAAAGTTTTGGCTGCCAACCATAATGGCATAGCGGATATTGTACCCGCGCCCCCTCATCCTGTTCATGATGATCTGGACGCCGAAATGGAGGCAGAGCTGGGACACGTCGGCACCGACGAACCAAATACAAATCACTTCGACGGGATAGCCGTAGATGTGACCGGTGATATAGCCGATTAGCAGCTATAACCCTACGACCTTGTACCAGGCTTTGAACAGGTAGCGGCATTACTGGGCGATGGGACGCGTCCTGATGCGGTTGAAAAGTTCAATCAGTGGATAGACAAAGAAGGTGCAGAAAGCCGTCGAAATGGAAATAATAATGAAATGATGATCCCGTTCTATACCGTGAGCAGCGAGGATTACATAGAGGACGAATATGACGGCACAGTTTTCCAGCGTGAGCCATAAAACTGCAAGGCAAGAATAGGCCTTCGGAAATTCCCCATTTGAAACATGGGAAGTAGAAGATGGCTCTGCTTTTATATTTGTGCAAGCGACTGGTGTCTGATAATTCGTGACTTTTCAGAACTAGAGAAGATCGTTGAATAGCTTCAATACGTTAGCAGCGGTATTACGCCAGCGGTATTGCTGCGCATGTTTTTTTCCTTCCCGAGCTTTTCTCTCTCTTGTTTCGGTGTCTTCTGCAAGGGAGTAAATTCCTTCTGCGATACTTTCAGGGTCTGTCGGATCGACGTACTGGGCCGCTTCACCGAGGACTTCCGGCAGAGCCGTGGTGTTTGACGCAACAACCGCCGTACCTGAGGCCATGGCTTCCAAGGGCGGCAGGCCAAAGCCTTCATTGAGGGAAGGGAAGGCGAACATCTCTGCACCCTGGTAGAGAATCGGGAGGTCCTCGGCCGCAACCTCGCCTAGCAGCTTGACAGCGTTTTCAAGGGAGTGCTCGCGACAGTAGTCAATGATATTTGTCGTATAGTCACCTTGCGGTCCGGCAAGAACCAGTTGCAGGGGAAAGTGAGCTCTTTCCCGGCAGATTTTGAAAGCTTCCAGAAGCCTCAGAAGGTTCTTCTTCTGTTCGATGAACCCGACGAACAAGATGTACCGTTCATGGATATCATGATTTTTTTTAAACGCATCAATGCTGTCCTGAGGGCTTTGTTCAAAGAACTCTTCGCCGACGCCATTGTGAATAACATGCACCCGGCTTGCCGAGATGCCGCATTCGTTAATTAGCTGGTCTGCTGTAAATTTCGACACAGCAATGAGTGCATCGGCCCGGTCAAGGGATTCTCGCGTGATCCTGGAGAAATGCGCGGCCGCGGCAGAGTCGGAAAAGGTTTCCGGCTGCAAGAGGAAGCGAAGGTCATGGATTGTAACCACGGACTTTCTGTACAGGCTGCGTGGGAAGATCCTGTATCCCGGGCCGAAAGTCTGTTGCCGGCAAGAAACGCTGTGGGATTTTCGACTGCAAACAGTGGACATGGGGGTGGGGGGCGATGAATGAGTCGACGGCCTCCCTCTTTGCCGTGCGCGAGCCGCTGAGGTAAATACGATAATCGTTGTTTGAATCCAAGGCAAAGAGTTGCTCGAGGACTCTCTGGGTATAGTAGTAAATTCCAGCCCGGTAATGCGGGAACTGCAAAGCTATGCCGTCAATGCCGATCTGCATTTCTGCCTCCTGTCACATCAACGTAAAGCTGATTGACGGCTGATCGAAAGTGGTCGGTGTTCAGCCATCTCTGTGTGGATTTTTTCGCCTGAATACGCAACTCACCATATCGGGACTTGTTCTCAAGAAGACCGCGGATTCTTTTAGCTATCGTTTCGATCTCCCCAGGTTTGACCAGGTAACCATTGCTGCCGTCCTGAAGCCATTCGTTGATTGCCCCAACATCGTAAGCGATAACCGGTAGACCGAACCACATGGCTTCAATTCCGACCAGCCCCCAGGATTCAGGAGCGAGTGTCGGGAACACCAGGATGGACGCACGTCTATAGAAGGCCGCCATATCCTGCCTGGCGACAAAACCGTGCAACTCTATCTGTTTATCAAGACCGGCCTGTCTGATTTCTGCCTCGATTGTTTCGCGGTCAGGGCCGTCCCCTATCATGCTGGCTTTCCAGGAAAGGCCCTTGACTTGTTTAAGGGCTGCGACAAACTCGCTGGCGCCCTTGATGCTTGACATCTGGCCGACATACAGCAGGAGAGGAGGGTCAACAGAGGAGTCGAGTCGAGCGGTCCATTGCTCGGGGATGCTTGGTGGTACAGGGATAATCTCGACATTCTCAGCTGCGATCTGATTGCGGGTCAGTTCGGATTTCGTAAAATGACTGTTGGCGATAATACTGTCGATGCCACGGTACAGTCGTCTTCTCCAGAATTTTTCGACCAGAGACACGACCGTAGAACGCAAGCCCTCGCTCTGCAGTGTGGATAATAGGCAGCCCGCCTTCAGGCAAGCGCTGCCCATGGCTTTGGTGCAAGGCGAGCCATCCGGCAGGATGCGCGCAGACAGTTCGTGGGTCTTGCCCTTGACGGGTTTCAGGCAGAAGGTCAGGGTGTCGTGCATGGTCATGACCCCATTGGGCTTCAGCCGCATCATGTAAAGCTCCACATCTCGTTTGCAGCCCGCGTAGCTGTGGTCGCCGTCGATGTGGATATAATCGGCCATGCAATCGGAGAATGTGGCACGCGCCGCTTGCTCTGACGACTCGAGGTGGATGATGACGTCGGGGAATTCCGTTCTGAAGTAGGAGCCTTCATCGAGGTACTGAGGACTCCCCCACCCGCTATCTGGAAGATTGGCGTCAACAAGGTGCGTTTCACCCTTTCCCCCCATGTCTCGCTGGGCTTGCCGCATTATGCGAGGCACAAACCCTCCACCAGACCCAATGCATATGCACAGCTTGGCGCGCAGCGCGTGGACAATTGCATAGTAGATCATTCCGCCGCCTAACTGGCCTTGCGTAGCGCCATGCCCTTCAGCCCAAGGTGCGTCTCGTAAGAATAGCGAGTCAACCAGGCCTGCGTTGACGAAGGGGACGTCGGTCATTATCGTTCTCCAGGATGCCCGTGCATGGCACCGTCGATATGTAAACGTCAATATTGAATATCGGTAGGATACTCGACAGGGCGTTGCGGCCCCAGCCCGATTCCCGCGGGGAGACAGAGAGTTGCCACTCGATAACCGAAGGCTTTCCGCAAGGCCAGAGATGCGAGCCAAGCCGTCTCTCCCGGGCGGCTGCGCTAGCCGTGAATCAGGTCCGATTCTTGCTGAAAACCGGGGAGAAGTAGGCAAGACCGAGTCGTCTTGTCATACTGGGTTATTGGGCTCCGGCCAGCCCACCACTCCCCACGAGGTGCCGTGTATCATTCGCCAGGAGACAATCTTATTGACTTCTCGGACTTCTTCGTGCGGGTGTTTGCGACCTTCATCCTGATCCCGTGCTCATTCTGCTGGGGGATCAGCGCGCGGGCG
>CALZIC010000248.1 GCA_945787285.1 uncultured Desulfuromonadales bacterium | reverse complement strand
GCACCTCAGCTCCGAGTGCCGCACCCTGCTGCATAACGCCGGCAGCATGATCGAGGTCAACGTCATCGAAGATCCGAAGTACCGGGTGGCCACCGACCAGCTGGCCTAGGTAACTGCGTACTTTACAGAAACGACAAAGGGCGACCAAACGGTCGCCCTTTTTTCGTTTACAGCAGAGGCATCAAAGAATAAATCAGCCGGTCACCGACACCACTTCCTCAAAGGTCGTCACCCCGGTCAGCATCTTGCGTACCGCCGCCTCGCGCAGGCTGGACATGCCGTCGGCGCGGGCCGCGGCGTAGAGGGCCGTCAGGTCGGTACGATCGGAGAGGGCCGATTTCACCTTTTCGGTGAAATCGAGTACCTCGAAGATACCGGTCCGTCCTTTATACCCGGTTCCGCGACAGTTGTTGCACCCCTCCCCCTCCCAGACCCTCACCTCGTCGTCCTCCAGCTGCAGATAGGCGGCCTGCTCTGCCGTCAGCCGGCGCTCTTTTTTGCAGTGCGGGCAGATAGTCCGCACCAGTCGCTGGGCGTTGATGCCGATTACGGTGGAGGCGATCAGAAACGAGGGAATCCCCAGATCGAGCAGGCGCGTGACCGAGGATGGGGCGTCGTTGGTATGCAGGGTGGAGAGGACCAGGTGGCCGGTAAGGGCCGCCTGAACGGCATTTTCGGCCGTCTCCCCCTGCACCCCGACCTGGTTGAATTCCTCCATCACCATCTCGATCGGGTCTTCGACGGTGACGATGTTCACCTCCGGCGACGCCAGAGTCCGCAGCGAGGAGTAAAGGGTGGTGGTCTTGCCGCTGCCGGTCGGGCCGGTCACCAGGATAATGCCGTTGGGCTTGCGGATAAAGGAATTGAAAAGCTGGAATTCCCTCGGTGAGAAGCCGATCTTGTCGAGGTCCTGCATGAGGATCTCGGGATCGAAAATACGGATGACCACCTTTTCGCCAAAGGCCACCGGCAGGGTCGAAACCCGCAGTTCAATCTCCTTTTCCAAGTGGCGGGTCTTGATCCGCCCGTCCTGGGGGCGGCGCTTCTCGGCCAGGTCGAGGCGCGAGAGGAGCTTGATGCGCGAAACGATGGGCGGGTGAAGGATTTTGGGGATCGAATGGATATTGTGCAGCACCCCGTCGACCCTCAGCCGCACCAGCGATTTCTCCCGCTTCGGCTCGATATGGATATCGCTGGCCCGCTGGTCGAAGGCGTAGCGCAGCAGCGATTCGACCGCGGAGATGACATGCTTGTCGCTCCCCTCGATCTCGGTCTGGCCCCGCATCTGAAAGTACTGCTCCAGGTTGGAGAGGTCGGTGCCCTTGCCCATCTCGTTTTCGGCCGCCTGAACCGAGGCGCGGAAACCGAAGAATTCGCCGAGAATTTTGAGAATGTCGCTGCGCGATGCAAGAACCCGTCTGACCCGGATATTGCGGGCCAGCTGCAGATCCTCGATGGCCTGGGTATTGAAGGGGTCGGCCACCGCCACCGTCACCGTACCGGAGGCCTCGGCCACCGGAACCATCAGGTTCTTCAGGGCGAACGCCCGAGGAATATGCTCGGTCACCACCGCCAGGTTCAGCTTGAGAGGATCGATCTTGAAGTAATCAAGGCCCGAGGCCTGGGCGATCGCTTCGGTAATCGCATCTTCGGTCAGCATCCTGTCGCTTGCGGGGATCTTCAGGTTGAAGGAGCAGATCACCTCGGCGGGTGAGACCTGTTCGGGGCCGTAGAGCCTGCGCGACTGCCCTGCCTGCTGGTGGTTCTGAAACCGGGCCGCCTGTGCCGCGCCCCTGGTCAGGATCAGTTCAACCTGATCATCGTCGATCAGTCCCCTCTGGCGAAGGACCTGACCGACACTCTCGATCGTCAGCGATTGCTTGCGGGCCATGCCCTCTCCTTGCGACATTGTCAGCCGCCAAAAACTTTCCCAAAAATTTCAAAAAAGAGGCTGTCCCACAAGGGACCGCCTCTTTTACTTACCACAGCCCTGCGGCCACTTAATCCGGAAACTCAGTCGTAGCGCCACTTGATCGAGCACCCCATGGCGGGATGCTGCACCTTCAGGCGCGGTCCCCCTTGCGCCAGCTGGTCGATGGCCTTTTTAAGTTCCTGCTGCGAGACGTTGCTTTCATCGCGCCAGCTGTCATCGATGCGTCCATGGTATGCGAGCAGCCAGCTGCAGTCAAAGAGGTACGGATCGGGCGTGCACTGGGCCTTGAAGGCCCGTGCGGTATCCTGGGTATCGTCAACCAGGTAGGGGAAATCGATGCCGAGCTCGCGGATCTTCTCTTTCATCTTCTCCGCAGAGTCAGCCGGATAGTCGGGGTGAATGTTGGGGTTGATGGCCACGGTGTTGATCGAATGCTGGCGGGCATAGCGGGCCAGCTGCAGCACCCTTCCCCACTGGGCCTTGGCATAGGGACAGTGGTTGCAGGTGAAGATCACCAGCAGCCCCTTTTCGCCAAGAAGGTCGTCGCAGGAATGGGTCTTGCCGAACGGGTCCTTCAAATGAAAACGCGGCATCTTGGTTCCGGCGGGCAGGTCAAACGATTCCACGAGCGTCATGGCATTACCTCCTTACACGAAATGATAAAGGTCTTATCCTAAATAATAACGCGAAGAAGGAAAAAGAAAACGGCTCAGTTACCCCTCGCTCAGCCCGCCGGAGAAGCTGAGCGAAGAACAAGAGACCTTGCGGAATATGCGGTCAGTATTTCTCGTTCCACCACTTCCAACGCATCTCCCAGTCATCGGAGACCCGCTTTTTCATCGGTTCGGTAGAATCCTGGGGCAGCTCCTTCTTTTGAGCAGGGGCCAGGTCCTCGACCGTCAGCCCGGTTGCTTTGAGGGCTTCAGTGTGCAGCAACTGGGAGAGGGTCCGGTCGATGCGGCGATCTTCTGCCGGTGAAACCCGGTCCTTGTCGAGATCGACGATATAGGGGGTGATGATCACCACCGTTTCGGTATTGACTGTGATTTCCTCGGAGCTGGAAAAAAGGTGACCCAGCCAGGGGATGGAACCCAGGTAAGGGATTCCTGCGCGCACGTAGCTGATATTGTTCTTTATCAGCCCGCCGATAAAAATGGGCTGGCCGCCTTCGGCCAGAAGGTAGGTGTTGACCTCGGTCGTGGTCTGAGAAGGGATTCCGAGCGTTATGCTACCGGAACTCACTTCCGGGTGAATGCGCATCAAGATACGCCCCTGCTCATCGACGGTGGGGGTCACGTTAAGGATGACGCCCGACTCCAGGTATTCGATACTCTCGCTGGTGACCTGATTAATGGTCGTGGTCACCCGATAGCCCTGCCGGTCGCCGATAATGACGGAGGCCTCCTGGTTTTCAAGGGCCAGCAATTTGGGGCTGGACAGGGTATGCACCCTTCCTCTGGCGCTTAAGGCGTTCAACACGAAATTGAGGTTTTTCGAGTTGATCAACTGGGCGACGAAGCCGGTCGCTTCGGGAACGGCGAATCCCTGCAGCTTGATTTCCCCGCTCCCCCCGCTGGCACTGAAGAGCTTGGTCCAGTCGAGGCCGAAGGTCTCGGTGTCGTCAAGGGTGACCTCGAGGATTTTGGCTTCGATGCGGATCTGCTGGGGGGGCTTGTCGATCGCCTTGAGCAGCGACTCGATTCGCTCCATGTAGATCGGCAGGTCTTCAATCACCAGAACCTTGCGATCTTCAAGGACCGTGATCTTGCCGAAGGTCGAGAGATGCTTGGTCAGGATTTTCTCCACCAGGTCGGGCTTGGAATACTGGACCTTGAAGGTGCGGATCTCCGTGTCGACCATCCCCTCGTTCGATTCCTTGGCCTTGGCCGCAGGAATAATCACGTAGCCGTTGCGTCGGGATTCGACCACATAGCCGGCCGACTCGGCAATGTACAAAATGGCCTCCTCCAGGCTGACTTCGTAGAGACTGGCGCTGATGCGCCCCTCCACGTCCTTGCCGAGAATGATATTGACCCGCTCCTTTTTCGCGAGCATCTCGCAGGCCTCGGCAATCGGAGTATCCCTGAAGGAAAGGGTCACCGTTCGGCCATGGCCCGTCTGCCCGGGTGCCCCCAGGCTCTCTGCCAGACCGAAAGAACCGGTGAAAACCAAGAGGCCTAACAACAACGAAAAGATTCTCCAGAACAATTTCATAAAAATCCAATCTTTCGCAATCGAGAAGAAGGAACCCAGATCATCGGACTACTTCTCCTCATGCATGGTAAGCAGTACTTCCTTGCCGTTTTTGACCAGCACCGCCTCCCCCTCACCAACCCTGAGAAGGCGGTAGCCCAGAACTTTTTCGCCCGGGGCCAGAATCAGACCATTGACATTGGCCAGGTGCTCGGAACCCGAAACAAGCGTAGCGCGCAGCTCAAGAACCTCCTCTTCGACCGAAGGGGCAGCCGGCGCCCCGGCGACCGACGCCACCCCATGGGGGACCTGCGGGCGCGCAAACGGGTTGCGCTCCAGCTCCGCGCCACCGATCTCGGCGGCCGGTGCGGTCGGCGAAAAACTCAACAGCGGCACCCAGCAAAGCAGCAGAACAACATATTTCACGGTTCCCCCCAATACGGCTTGTAGGAGACCATCTCCAGGTTCATGGTCAGCGTATCCGTTGCCCGCTCCGGTTTGACCTCGAGCTCTTTGACCACCATCGGCCCCAGCTCCCTTTCAACGTCGCCCAGCCAGCGGTAGAGATTCAGGTAGCCCCCGGAGACGGTGATCGAAAAAGGGAGTTCCTCGAAAGTGCCCGTCCTGGTCGAGCTTCCCGGTTTAACACTCAGCAGTTGAATGGCATGCAGGCCCGAAACGCCGTCGAGCCTGGCCACCGTATGGGCGACGATTTCGTTCATCGGCAAAACAGGTTGTTTGCCCTGAACCTGCCTGCGTAGATCCTCGACTTGTGTACTGAGGGCACCGATATCGTCAGCCAGAAACGACTTTCCGGCGACTTTGGCCTCCAGAAGCGTTCGGGTCTGCTTAAGCATCGAATATTCGGCCATCGGCTTTTTGAACAGGTACAGCCAGAAGGCGAGCAGCGTGAGAACGACGGTCGCCGCCATGGCCATATACAGGGTGCGAACCGGTATGGTGTTGAGAAACGCTGCCATCAGCCCCCCCCTTCAGCCGAGTCGACCACCACCGCCAGCTGATAATCGATGACCTGGCTGGTGGTGTAGCTGCGGCTGCCCGTATGCAGCAGGTAGACCTCCGCAATCCCCAACTGGGCCTGCAACCTGCTGACGAATTGAGCCAGGGCCGAATGAGTGAGCGCCTGGCCCCTGA